>JAAUTJ010000020.1 GCA_012031475.1 Leptolyngbyaceae cyanobacterium SM1_3_5
AACTTTGCGATCGCAAACGGCAACCCCACCCAAATCATCCACCCCACCCACCATCCTCAAAGTCCCCTACTTCATGGGGGATTTAGGGGCACTCCACTAACAGTCAAATCCCTAGAATCACTCACCCCGAAGGAACAGCAAGCCGCGATCGAGCAGTTCACCACCGCCGCCGCCCAAACGCCGTTCAATCTGGAGCAAGATTCGCTGTTGCGCATCGTGCTGCTGCGGCAAAGCGATCGCGATCACGTCCTGCTGCTGACGATGCACCACATCATTGCGGATGGCTGGTCGATGGACGTACTGCTGCGGGAACTGGTGGCGCTCTACGAAGCCGCCGCAACCGGGAAACCTGCCGCCCTGCCTGAATTGCCGATTCAATATGCCGATTTTGCAATCTGGCAGCGCGATCGACTCCAGGGCGATGTCCTCGAAACGCTGCTGAACGACTGGAAACAGCAGCTTGCGGGCGAACTGCCGATCCTTCAACTGCCGATCGACTATCCGCGCAGCCGCGTTCAAAGTTTCCGAGGCGCGATCGAGTCGTTCACCCTGTCAGCGGAGTTGAGCGATCGCCTCAAAACCCTTGCCCAGACTGAGGGCGTGACGCTGTTCATGCTGCTGCTGACGGCTTACAACGTCCTGCTCCACCGCTACACCGGACAGACCGATATCCTCGTCGGTGCGCCGATCGCTGGCCGCAATCGCCCGGAAATTGAAGGCTTGATCGGCTTTTTCGTCAATACGCTCGTCCTGCGAACCGATCTGGAAGGCAATCCGACCTTTCAAACGCTGCTTCAGCAAGTCCGGCAGGTGACTTGGGCAGCATTCGATCGCCAGGATTTGCCGTTTGAAAAGCTGGTCGAAGCCCTCGCACCCGATCGCGACCTCAGCTACAGCCCCTTGTTTCAGGTGAAATTCCGGTTGGAAAATGCTCCAACGACTTCGATCGAAGTACCCGGACTGACGCTTTCGCTGCTGAGTCAGACCAATCCCGCCGCTAAACTCGATCTCAGCCTCGACCTGTACGAGACCGCGTCTGGGCTGGTCGGCAGCTTTGAATACAATCGCGATCTGTTTGCGCCCGAAACGATCGCCCGCATGGTCGGCCATTTTCAAAGGCTGCTGGCGGCGATCACAGCCTCTCCGACTGAGCGAATTGCCGATCTCCCGATGCTCACCGAGGCCGAACAGCGGCAGTTGCGCGACTGGAATCAGACGCAAATTGAGTATGACGATCGCTGCTTCCACCAGATTTTTGAGGCGCAGGTGGAACGATCGCCCGACGCGATCGCCTTGATTTTCAACGATCAGCAACTCACCTACCGCGAATTGAATCGCCGCAGCAATCAGCTTGCCCATCACCTCCAGCGGCTCGGCGTTCGCCCCGAAACCCTTGTCGCACTGTGCATCGATCGATCGCCTGAGATGATCATCGCCCTGCTCGCCATCCTCAAAGCAGGCGGAGCCTACCTGCCGCTCGATCCCACCTACCCGATCGATCGGCTCAGCTTCATGCTGGAAAATTCTCAAGCCGCGATTCTGATTACAAATTCTGCCGCGCCGTCCCTTCCCGTCCCCAAACGCATCAACCTCGACGCATGGGAGTTTGCCGGGGACGACCACAACCCAACCAGCCGTGTCACGACGGACAATTTGGCCTACCTGGTCTACACCTCCGGCTCGACAGGGGTTCCCAAAGGCGTTCTTGTCAGCCATGCAGGACTGGCAAACCTGACCAAAGACAAAATTCGCGTCTGCCAAGTCCAGCCCGATAGCTGCGTCCTGCAATTTTTCTCGCTCAGCTTCGATGCCTCGATCCCCGAAATTGTCATGGCCTTGGGCAGCGGCGCAAAACTCTGTCTCGCCTCGATCGAATCGCTCCTCCCCGGAACCGCCCTGCTCCAGCTTTTGCGCGAACAAGCCGTCACCCACATCACGATCACGCCGTCCGCCCTCTCCGCCCTGCCCCTCACCGAACTGCCCGCCCTGCAAATGGTTCTGGTCGGCGGCGAAGCGCCCTCCGCCGATTTGATCGCCCGCTGGTCACAAAATCGCCGCTTCATCAACGCCTACGGCCCCACCGAAACCACCGTCAACGCCAGCATGGTTCCCTGCGACAGTGGCGACCCGCCAACCCTGCGCCCCAGCGCCAACAAACAGCTTCACATCCTCGATCGCCACCTACAACCCGTGCCGATCGGCGTGGCCGGAGAACTGCACATCGGCGGCGTTGGACTGGCTCGTGGCTATCTCGATCGCCCCGACCTAACAGGCGATCGCTTCATTCCCAACCCGTTCGCCCCCGGACGACTCTATCGAACTGGCGACCTCGCCTGCTACCGACCAGATGGGCGAATTAAGCTGCTCGGACGCATCGATCAGCAGGTAAAAATTCGCGGCTTCCGCATCGAACCGGGAGAAATCGAAGCCCTCTTGACGCAACATCCCGACGTGCAATCCAGCGCCGTGATTGTGCATGAACGAGGCGAAAAACGCTTAGTTGCCTATGTCGTTTCTGCCCGTCAAACCTCGATCGATTTCCGCCGTTTCCTGCGCGAAAAACTGCCCGAATATATGGTTCCCTCTGCCGTCATTCTGCTCGATTCCCTCCCGCTTACGCCCAACGGCAAAATCGATTATCGATCGCTTCCTCATCCCGATCAAATCACTCGAACTGAAGCGATCGTAGCGCCACGAACGGAACTTGAAAAGGCGATCGCTGCAATCTTTACCGATGTCCTCGAAGTCAAAAAAATCAGCATCACCGATGACTTTTTTGAACTCGGCGGACACTCGCTCTTAGCCACTCGCTTAATCGCTCAGCTTCAGCAAACCTGTCAGCTAGAAATCAGCGTTGCCGATCTGTTTGAAGCTCCAACCATTGCCGAACTTGCCGATCGAATCACCCTCCGTCAAACTCAAGAAACGCTACTCCAAACTGACTCATCAGACGAACGCGAAGAAATCGAAATTTAACACTTATGGCACTCGTTTATCTAAAGCCAAATGCGATCGCTGAACCACTATTTAACCAGTGGTACGCTTGGTCTTATCTGATTCCACCCGCCTCAGCCGCGCTGTACATGGCGCGATCACACCTCAAAATTCTAGAGTCCTTCATTGAAGCCCCACAGGTACACCAAGAAGCCCTCAAAGATCCAGCCATGCGAGGCGCACCGTTTGTGAATTATGGAGTCGATCGCCTCCCCGAAGTGCAAGCTTTACTCGATCGAACCCGCACTCAGCAAGCAAATTTACTTCAACTAGCTGAAGCAATTCAAACCCTAGATGAACTATTACAGGAAGAAGCCAACGGATACTCAATAGAACCCCTTTACGCGAAAGTTCCTGAAGCCTTAAAGGGCTATGTCGAACTCGTCTATGACACCCATCATCACCCTTCAATCCGCGTGATGGAAGGCTTACTTTATCAAAGCCAATATTACGATCGCACCGCTCAATCGATCGCGCTATTTCTCAGCGATGAAGATGCGCGATCGTTCGTCCTCAGTACGCCACGCCTCAAAGATCAAAACTCAATTCATTTACAAATTCCCTTTGCTGATTCTCGCTGGGATCAACTGTTTCAAATGCGATCGATTCCAGGCGACTATTCACAAATCAAAGAAAGCCTAAAAATCTCCCCAAGCGACGAATCTCTATTCGCCTCACTCTTCACAGAAACACCACCCAATCCACTTCAAAATACACAGACGAAGCCGTAAGAATCCGCTACTGCGGTCACGCTTGCGTGTTACTCGAAACAGCAAACGTCAGCATCCTCTGCGATCCCCTGATTAGCTATCAGTCGCGATCGAACATGCCGCGCTATACCTATACCGACCTGCCAGAGGCGATCGACTATGCGCTAATTACGCACAATCATCAAGATCACGTCATGTTTGAAACGCTGCTGCAACTGCGGCACAAAATCCGCACCGTCATTGTTCCAAAAAGCAACAAAGGTTCAATTATTGACCCATCCTTAAAGCTGATTTTGCAGGCGATCGGATTTACAGATGTGCGAGAAATAGATGAGCTAGAAACGCTTCAAATTGCCGATGGCTATATCGCGAGTTGGCCTGTGCTGGGTGAACATGGCGACCTCAACATCGGGGCAAAAACTGCCTATTTCATTCACCTCAAGGGCAAATCAATTTTATGTGCAGCCGACTCCAACAATCTTGAGCCTCAGCTTTATGCTCACCTGCGCGATCGCTTTAACAAACTCGATGTCCTTTTCATCGGCATGGAATGCGACGGCGCACCCTACACTTGGGCATACAACGCGCTTTTGCCGCAATCATATTTCCAAAAAATCGCTCAAACCCGTCGCTTAGATGGCTCCAATTTCGATCGCGCTGCCCAGCTTATTCAACAGCTTCAACCCCAGCAAGTTTACGTCTACGCAATGGGTCAAGAACCCTGGCTAACACACATCACTTCCATCCAGTACACTGAAGATTCGCGCCCAATTCTAGAATCAAATCAACTGGTTGAATATTGCCGCCAGCATCAAATTTATGGCGATCGACTCTACGGCTGCAAAGAAATTATTTTAGATGATTCCGCTGCGGCGATCGCACCTGAACAACCCTCGATTCAAAGCTGGCTGACCGAACTTGCTCAACAAGATATTCGATTCTCGCTTGAAGACAGCGATCGCATAAATGTAATGCACCCAAAGGCAAATTAACGCCCGCCCTACAAGCGAAGCTCAAAACTCGAAAAGCGGAAATTATTCAGTTTTTGACGCGCTCAACTGTCAAAATTAACCTGGAAGCAGAAGCAATTCTCGATCCTACGATTCAACCCAACACAGCACCTAGTTTTAGCCAATCAAATCATATCCTTCTAACAGGAGCTACGGGATTTTTAGGAGCATTTCTGCTGTACGAACTGCTTCAGCAAACTCAGGCCAAAATTTATTGCCTAGTGCGATCGCCCAACCCACAAGCGGCTCTACAAAAACTACGCGATCGGCTCAGGAGCTACAACATTTGGCAGGATGCTTTTAGCGATCGAATTGAAGCGATCGCAGGTGATTTATCGCAGCCGCTACTTGGTTTAACGGACGCACAATTTCAAGAACTTAGCGATCGCATCGACACCATCTATCACAACGGCGCATGGGTACATCACACTTCACCCTACTCGCTGCTCAAATCCACAAACGTCAATGGCACTCAAGAAGTCATCAAACTAGCCTGCCAAAGCAAAACGAAACCGCTGCATTTCATCTCCAGCATTAGCGTTTTGCAGCCGATCAAACTGTCGGATCGCAAACTATTTATGAGCAAGATTCACTCAACCCCGATCGCGTTCCTTCCGGCGGCTATGCTCAAAGCAAATGGGTCGCAGAACGACTCGTCACGATCGTTCGCGATCGCGGCTTGCCCGTTTCGATTTACCGTCCTGGAGCAATTGCAGGACATAGCCAGACAGGAGTTTTTAACTCGAATGATTTCCTTTACAAGCTCATGCAGGGCTGCATTCAGCTAGGTGCTGTCCCACAGGCAGAAATGCAGTTAAACCTATTGCCTGTTGATTTTGTCAGTCGATCGATCGTCCATCTCTCTCAACAATCAACCGCAATCGGTAAAGCTTTTCACTTAATTCATCCGCAGCCTGTTCAATCCACACTGCTGTTTGATTTTCTGCGATCGCAAAACTATCCCATTCAACAAGTTTCATACGAACAATGGCGAAATCTTTTGATGAATGTTGCAAACCAATCTTCCGATCATCCGCTTTACTCGATCGTGCCTTTGTTCTCAACCAGTCATGCGCGATCGCAATCCGAAAGCGCAGTTTCCCTTGAATTTGACTGTCAAAACACAATGGCTGAACTCGCGAATGCCTCGATCGATTATCCAGCAATTGACACCAAGCTATTCAACACTTACCTTTCTTATTTAATTCAAAATAAGTTTGTTCCATCACATCAGCAAGCAGGTTAGCAGAGTATGGTTTTAAGCGATCGCTACGCCGAATATGACACTTGGGCATGGCTGTATAACCAGACAATGGGAGGGCAATACTGTCAGAATCAATTGCGTCCATTGGAAAGATTGCTGCTGTCAAAACTTGCCCCAAATGCAAAGCTGCTCGATCTTTGCTGCGGTACAGGTCAACTGGTTGAGATGTTGGCGCAGCAAGGCTATCAAGTTACCGGATTAGACGGCTCAGAAGCGATGCTTCATTATGCTCAGCAGAATGCACCGCAGGCGCAGTTTGTGTTAGCAGATGCGCGATCGTTTCAGCTTCCACCCCTGTTCGATGCGGTATTCTCGACAAGCGCTTCGTTGAATCACATCATGACGCTAGATAATCTTAAAGCGGTTTTTCAAAGCGTTCATGCATCTCTTCAAAGCAACGGCTTGTTTCTATTTGATCTAAATCACCCAGCACAAATGGAAAAATGGTGGGGAGGACAAGTTGCTGAGGGAGAAATAGCCGTAAATTATGCCTGGTCAATTACTCCGATGTATGACGCGATCGATCGCACAGGCTATTTCCAAGTCGCCATCTTTCAAGCACCCCAAGCAGAACAAATTAATCTCTTTAAAGGATCGATTTATCGCCTACTCAATTTATCCTTGCTCACACGCTTACGTCTCAAGGTTCTTTCGCAATTTCAAAATTGGGAACAAAACTGGCAGCGATCGAGCATCCGCTATTCGGTGCGCGGCCACACGGTAGAAGAAGTTGAGTCCGCACTGAAATCAGTTGGATTTACCGAGATTTCCGTGCAGACGATCGACGGTGATCCTGCGATCGATGCCAACCATTCTGCCTACTTTCTTTGTTGCAAATCTACCTAATTTTTCAATAAAATGACCTCAACAAAATCAGATACTAAAACCCTTCAGCAAGCCCATTTAGATTCGATTATCGATCGCTTCAATCAGCGCACTGCTGCCTCGAAGCGATCGGCGCAAACTTACCGTTCAATCCTGGCGGATAAAAGCTCTTTAGGGCTAGGATTCTCACCAGAGTTGAAAGAAATGTGCTACCCGATCGTTGCTCAGCGATCGACAGGCTCTCGCCTTTGGGATATCGACAATAACGAGTATGTTGACATTTTAATGGGGCTGGGAATTAACCTGCTGGGACACAATCCGCCGTTTGTCAAAGCTGCGATCGAGGCTCAGCTAGAGAAGGGAATTGCGATCGCGCCACAGGCAGAACTGGCGGGCGAAGTTGCACAGCTAATTTGTGAATTAACGGGTGTCGATCGCGTCGCTTTTAGCAACACGGGAACTGAGGCAATTATGACCGCAATTCGCCTCGCTAGAGCTGCTACAAGCCGCAACAAAATCGCAATTTTCACTAATTCCTATCACGGCCATTCCGACTACACGCTTGTTCGGGCGACGTTAAGCGAGTATGCAAAAAAAGCAGTTGGTCGGCGGATTGCGGGGCGATTGTGGTTGCAACCTTTGCAGTCGATGCTAACCGCAACGTTTAACCCAAAAGCTATTCCTGCTGCGATCGGCATTCCCCCAGCCGTAGCAGAAACCGTCCTGGTTTTAGACTATGGAAATCCGCGATCGCTAGAAATTATTGAGGCAAACAAACGTGAGCTTGCTGCCGTCTTAGTTGAACCCGTGCAAAGCCGTTGTCCGCAGTTGCAGCCCAAGGAATTTTGCAGCAGCTTCGAGCCGTCACGCAAGCGGCTGGAATTGCTTTGGTCTTCGATGAAATGGTGACGGGCTTTCGGGTTCATCCTGGCGGAGCGCAAGCCTGGTTTGATGTGAAAGCAGACCTTGTAACCTATAGCAAAATTGTAGGTGGCGGATTGCCGATGTCAGTGATTGCTGGTAAATCTGACTATCTCGATCGCATTGATGGCGGCAGTTGGAACTTTGGGGATAGCTCTGCACCACAGGTCAAAACAACGTTTTTGCAGGCACATTCTGTAAGCATCCTCTCGCATTAGCAGCAGCAAAAGCAGTGCTTGAACATCTCAAGAGTGAAGGGGAAAATCTACAGAAAAACCTCAATCAGCGGACGCATAGGCTAGTTGAACGCTTGAATGATGAAATGCGATCGCTTCCCATTCAATTCACGCATTTCGGCTCGTTTTTTGCCGTCGATACTTCTCGCAGTGCCGCTTCACCGATCGCCCTCAATCTACTGTCCTATCATCTGCTCAATCGCGGTATTCATCTTCGGCAGGGCGACAAGGGCGGCTTTTTATCAACGGCTCATACAGAGGCAGATATTGAGTTTATTCTGCAAATGTTTGTTGAGAGCACGAATGCTCTGAATCAGAACGGATTTTTTGTTTAGAAGGAGGAACAATGGCAACGATTGGAAAATACTGCAAAGCCTATTTGGTTCAACAGTTCAGACAGTTTGAGCAGTGGCAAGAAGGCGATCGATCGCTCAAGGAAGACGACATTCTCTATCTACAGGAGAACTACGTGGTGACAGATGGCATCTTTAAAGATGAAAACATCGTTTTCGATCGAGTCACTCCAGAATGGCAGAATTTCTGTCAAACTGTTTTGCAGTTTGAGATTCCTGCGATCGATTTACCCCAACTATCAAACTAACCCAAATTAGGAGGAAATCATGAACTACGACGAACAAGAAGACACTACAGTCTATCAGGTTGTCATCAACGAAGAAGAGCAATACTCAATTTGGCCGAACTACCGAGAAGTGCCTTTAGGCTGGCGATCGATTGGCAAATCAGGGCGGAAACAAGAATGCTTAGACTACATCAAAGAGGTTTGGACAGATATGCGCCCGCTCAGCCTGCGGCGACAGATGGAACAATCCGCAACCAGTAGCGTGTGTCATGGCTTCAGAGGCTCCTCAACCTCAACTCGATCTACTTTCACCTTGGGATTTGCCGATCGAGCAGTCTCTAAGTGAAAGCGATCGGGCTAGGGTAGGACAGGCACTCCAGCAGTTTTTGCAGGCGCTACACACAACCGATCAAGAAGCGATCGAACTGCTGAAAACGGCAATTTCAGAACTAGGAACATCACCCGTTTCGCCCACTGAAATTGCTGTGACAAAAACAGGTTTAAATCAACAGCAAATTGATGATTTCGATCGCTATTTTGATGTGCATCATGTGCAAGCTGAGAATGCTGCAATTTGCCTAATGAGGAGCATTCTGATTACCTATCAGCGATCGCTTCAACTGAGGCACAAACAGCAGTTTGATCCGGTACAAATCGCTCAAGAGAAACAAGGATTTATCAGCTATGCTCATCTACTCAAGCGCGTTTTTAATCTAGAGCAGTCATGATAATCGATGATCCGTTTCAAATTTGGAAAGGCTTTCACTGGTCTTTCTTCATTCATATTCAAGGATTAATTATTTGCCTGCAAAGATTTGAAACAAGTCTTGCGTTAGGCAACCTAATCTCTGCCCAGCAAGAATTAGAAACGGCAAGCGATCTAATGCTGGCTTCAGGTGCAGCAATGGAACTCGCGGGCAGCTTTAGCCCTCAAATTTATGCCGATCGCGTTCGACCAAGTATGACTCCTCCGCATGTTCAGTCGGATAACTTTAGCGGGCTAATGTCTTGGGAACATGCTGCCCTAATGCAAATTTGGAAGCGGTTGAATTCGGCGTTCAGGTCATTGCCTGCTGAACTTCAGCCGCAGCACGATCGCTTCATTGCCGCCTATTTTCAGCTAGCAACGTCTCACCGAGCCGTTTGCGAAAAATTCGGCGGTGACGAGACAGGAAGCTTGCGATTTGAAGCAGGCAGCGCGATCGAAACATTGGATAAATTTGCTCAAGTCCGCTGGCAATCGATCGATCCCAATCATCGATTGCGCTGTCCTTTTCATTCTAATTAAGCGTGAAGTTTCCTGCGTTATTGAAACGGCGATCGCTCCTATTTCTGCTGCTGGGCATTACGACAGCAGTTCTGATTCTAGTGGCTTCTTTGCTGTATTCTGATCCGTCAGTCTATCATCTTCCTGAGTTGAATACGCCTGTTCCCGCTGCGGTTTATCCAACTCCAACAGTTCGATCGCTACAGATTCGGAAAAGTGTAACTCGCCTCACGCTCACAGAAAAAACAGCGTTTAGAAATGCCCTGAAAACAATTAAAAATACAATTCCAGCGGGCAGTCAAATTAGCATTTACGACCAGTTTGTTGTCCAACATATCCTAACAATGGGATTTCGGAAAAGCTTGGGGGCAAGTGGAGCCGCACAGGGCAATCCGGCACACAGCTATCCGGCGTTTCTGCCTTGGCATCGTCAGTTCTTGCGGCAGTTTGAAATTGAGCTACAAAAGGTCGATCCGAGCGTCACGATTCCCTACTGGGATTGGACTGATCCCAATGCGCTGAATGTGATTTTGCAGGAAGATTTTCTGGGAGGAAATGGTGAGGGAGAATCGATCGAGCTTTCCAGCGGTAAATTTACAGGTGGCGCGGTTAATTCTAACTTTTTTACGGACTGGAAACTGGATGAAACAATTCATTTCGATCCGGTCACAATGACTTCGCTAGGAATAAAACTGCGGCGATTTGTGGCAATACCGCCCTGTGCTGCTTCCGTTCCAAAAGCAGATGTTCAAGCCCTAATGAAGTTTGACAATTATGAAATCTTTAATGCGCTAATCGAAGGAGCCATTATCCTCAATTCAAATCAATTTGTAGCGGGCTGGGCGCTTCATGCTTGCGCTCATTCAATCATCGGCGGAAGCGTTGTTGATCCACAAAATCCACTGCGCCAAACGCGCATTTTGGGTACGATGGATAGCATTCCAAGTTCACCTTATGACCCGATCTTTTGGCTCAATCATGCCAATGTCGATCGACTCTGGGCAGAGTGGCAAGACCAAGGCCACACGGGGGAAACATTCTATCCCTCAGAAGGAATGCCGTATGGACACAATTTGCACGATCGAATGTGGCCTTGGGATGGTGGTTCATCACAGCCTGGAAACTATGGAATTGCCGATCTTCGACCTTTATTAACGCCAACTGAAGCGATCGCTTCACCCGCAGACTTGCTAGATTTTCGTAATCTTGGCTATACCTACGATACCGATCGATTGAATGCAATCGATCGCCAAGCTTATCCTTAAATATACAAATGGCAACACAAATTTACAGTCCTTGGACTACATGTTTTCGAGCCAACCCACAAGCAGCACTACGTCTATTTTGCTTTCCTTATGCAGGTGGTGGAACGCTAATTTTCCGCGACTGGTCAAGCAATTTACCTGATTCAATTGAAGTTTGCGCTATTCAGCTTCCAGGTCGCGAAAAGCGATTGTCTGAACCTGCTTTTTCTAGTCTCGATCGATTGATTCCAATCCTCACAGAAGCAATTTTTGCCGCTTTTAGATAAGCCGTTTGCCTGCTTTGGTCACAGCATGGGTGGATTAATTGCGTTTGAAGTAACTCGATCGCTCCGCTATCAAAATCATACACCCGTTCATCTATTCATTTCTGCCTGCCGCGCTCCTCATCTTCCCGACGATGATTTTCCAATTCACGATTTACCGGATGCGAATTTCTTAGCTGAGCTACGTCGTTTGAATGGCACACCTGAAGCCGTTCTAACTAATATAGAGATCATGGATCTGCTGCTACCTGCAATTCGGGCAGATTTCGCTCTAGTTGAAAACTATCGTTATGTTGATGAGCCGCCGATCAACTGCCCAATTACTGCTTTTGGTGGCCTGCAAGATTTAGAGATTAGCCGTGAAGAATTAGCGGCTTGGCAGCTACAAACCAACTCTACGTTTGCGCTGCGTTTGTTCCCAGGTGATCACTTTTTTCTACATTCAGAGCGATCGCATTTGTTACAACTTATCTGTCAACAACTCGACTCTCTTTAGCGGTATCAATCTTTTTCTTTTGAAAGACAGTATCTTGAAGTAGATTGATGTTGTGTGACCTCAAAATCGCGACAGTCGATCGCTTCTTCACTCAAGGCTTTGCAGGGGTGAACGGTACACTTCAAGCGGTAATCTCCGGTAAAATAAACGCAGCGATCGCACGGAATTTGATGCAGCTTTTTTAATCGTTGAATGCCGTCTCGACAGGCTTCTGAAACTGCCCAAAGAAAGCCAATCAACGTTATCCAAATTGCGATCGGGCATAGCGGCGCAGCAGCAGCTTGAATCGATTGCAGCAGGACGATATCTAACATGATGGTGAAGTGAAAGGACACGAGGTAGGGACGCGGCGCTGCGCCCCTACCTTTACAGATGCTCGATCGACTACACGCCAAACTCGCGCTTGAGTTGCGCGACCCAGGTTTTGATTCGGGGATCGGTCAGATCAGACTGGTTATCTTCATCGAGTGCCAGCCCGACAAATTTGCCGTCGTGGACGGCTTTCGATTCGGTGAAGTCGTAGCCTTCGATCGACCAGTAGCCGACCGTTTCGCCGCCCAGTTCCGAAATTTTTTCTTCCAAAATGCCCATTGCATCTTGAAAGTTGTCGGCGTAGCCCATCTGATCGCCCGCCCCGAAGTAGGCAACTTTCTTGCCACTGAAGTCGATGCTGTCCAAGTCGTCACTGTAGAAGCCGTCCCAGTCTGACTGCATTTCACCAATGTTCCAGGTCGGACAGCCGACGATGATGCAGTCGTATTCGGCAAAATCATCAGGTGAGGCGCTGGCGATGTCGTTGAGTTCGACCACGCTATCGCCGCCAAATTCCTTCTGAATCGTTTCTGCGGCGGTTTGCGTGTTGCCCGTTTGAGTTCCGTAGAACAAACCAATCTTAGCCATGTTGATACCAAATTGAATAGTTGAGAGTAATCGTCAGTAATTTTGTGAGAAGAGTGCTTCTCTCGATCGATAGCTGCTAACGATTAGCAACTAATCAGCAAAAGCCCGATCGCAACCCAACCTCCGTTCAGAATTGCGATTGTCCGCTTCAGATTGCTGCCTGAATCACTTGCAGCAAAGCATCCGCGTTGCTCAAGAGCAGGTAGGCGAAAATTGCACCACCCACGCCGCCGACCAGAAAGCCGCCGCTGAACTGGCTCCAGGCATCTGCGGTTTTGAGCGAGTCGGGCACGTCTAGCGTGTTGAGCGTGGAGTTGAGGCGCGTCTGCGGAATCGTTTGCACCTGGGCCTGAAAAGACGCACTGCCGTAGATCGACAGGCCGATCGTCAGCACAATCACCACGACAGAGGCCGAGAGTAAGCCCGCAAGGTCAGCATTGTCTGTATCGCGGAGCGGTCCGAGCTTCACAAATGGTCCGATCAGCCAGTAGCCGTGCGCCATGCCGATTTCCAGTCCGCGCACCAGAGGCGAAAGTCCGGGACGATAGATCGGCAGATTTTTAAGAAAATTTAGCGTTAGGTCAGACGAATTGACGGGCGTGGCGAGGTTGCCTGTCTCAACGCGATCGAACGATCGCACCATGTCGCCTTGCCGGAAGTTGAAGCCCGCCGCTTCTCCTCTGGCGCGGATCGAGTGCCAGATGTGACCTGCCAAAAAGATGCCTGCGAGGATGAAATGCAGCGTCACGAGCCAGCCCCGCGCGAGATAAACCCGGTTGCGGTCGGCAGTGCCTCGACGGGAACGCCGGACGTGATCCGCTCGACCGGACCATAGAACGCTTGGGGGTAGGCGATCGAATTCACGTCGGCAAAGTAGGCGGCGAGGAAGGCCATGTATGCCACTGCGCCGATGCTGTAGGACAGGTAGGCTTCACCGGAATAGATGAGAATGCGCTGCGCCCAGCCAAATGGCTTAGTGAGAACATGGAACAGACCGCCCGCGATGCACATTGCTCCGACCCAGATGTGCCCGCCGACCAAATCTTCCAGATTATCGACAGCGGCCATGCCGTCCCAGCCGTGAGTACCGACCAAATAGCCGAAAATTGTGGCGGGATTCAGCGTCGGATGGTGGATGACGCGCACATCGCCGCCGCCTGCGATCGCCCCGTCAAACAGTCCGCCCCAAAACATCGCCTTTGCCACCAGCAGCAGCGCCCCGCCACCCAGCAGCATCAGGTGAATACCCAGGATGGTCGTCATTTTGTCGCTGTCCTTCCAGTCGTAGCCAAAAAAGCCCGCCCAAGTCGGATTATCTTCCAAAGATTCGGGACCCAACAGCGAATGATAAATGCCGCCCGCCGCCAGAATCACAGAAGGAATTAAATGCAAAACGGCGATTACAAAATAAGGATAAACGCTCAAGATTTTGCCGCCTGCGCCGACCCCAAAACCCAAGGTTGCCAGATGCGGCAGCAGAATTAAACCCTGCTCATACATCGGCTCGTCGGCATGAAAGCGCGACAGTTCAAATAACGTCATGCCACCTGCCCAAAGCACAATCAAAGCGGAATGTGCAATATGAGCGCCTAACAGCTTGCCTGACAAATTAATCAGACGAAAGTTGCCCGCCCACCAGCCAACTTTCGGAATTTCATCCCGATACGGACTCTCTGTAATTACGGCAGTCACGTGTTTACCTCTGTTGAATGTCAGTAGAGCGTGAGGAGTGAGGAATCAAGATTCGATCGATCGCTAGAGCGGCTGTGGAATCGTCGCTTCTTTGGGAATTCGACCTTTGGCAAATCGAATCCACGTGCCCGCATTGCGTGCCAGATATGCCCTTGTAGGAAGAAGAAGGCCAGCCAGAAATGCGAATTTGCCAGCCAGGTTCGTGCCGTCAGCATGTCCGGATCAGGTGCGGAAAATAAGGCACAACGTTTTGACGAATCACCAGCAGCGGCCCGTAAAACACTTCGGGATAGACCAAAGGATTGACGGAAATAAACAGCGTTGCCACAAATCCCATCAGCGCCAAAGCGCCCAAACTGTAGGACAAATACGCCTCGCCCGACCAGACAAATAGCGGATGTGTCCAGGCAAACGGCTTGGTGAGAATGTGAAAAAATCCGCCTGCAATCAAGATGCTGCCGACCCAAATATGGCCGCCGATGACATCTTCGAGATTGTCAACGCCTGCGATCCAAAATTTGCCGATCGCTCCAAACAAATAGCCGTAAATAATCGCTGGATTCAGCGTTGGATTCGTGATCACCCGGACATTTTCGACAGTCGGATCGTACAGCCCACCAAAGTACAGTGCCTTGGCAACTAAGAGAAAAGCACCGATTCCTAGCAGCACCAAATGAGTACCGAGAATCGTCGTCATCTTGTTAGTATCTGCCCAGTCATAGCTGAAAAAGCGAAACTTGGATTCGAGGCTTTTGGGACCACGCAACGAGTGAAACAGACCGCCGAAGCCAAGAAATGCGGATGAAATCAGGTGTACGGCTCCAATGACGAAGAAGGGGTAAGTGTCGATGATCGTTCCGCCTGCGCCCACGCCCCAGCCCTGCGCGGCTAGATGCGGCAGCAAAATCAAGCCCTGATCGAACATCGGCTGATTGGGATTTAATCGCGATAGCTCAAACAGCGTCATCGCTCCCGCCCAAAATACAATCAGGCCAGAATGCGCCACGTGAGCGCCGAGCAGTTTCCCGGAAACATTGGTGAGTCGGGCGTTTCCCACCCACCAAGGCACATATTTTCCTTCGGCATCGAGCGGAGTCGTTGTCGATAGCACAGCAAAACACCTCCTGCTGTTGTTGAATTTTGAGAATGCTGAAATTTGTCTATTGCAAATACATTCAATAAGAATCAAACACGAGTTTTCATCTATTTGCAAGTAATTCTCATTTGAGCAACGTTAAATTTTGTGTCAAACAGCCGAAAACTGGCCTCAAGGTCGATGAAACGTTTGCTGTGGTTGGTCGGTTGCGGGCTTTTCAGAGCGATCGCCAAAATTGTCCTGCATCACTTCTAAGCAACACAGGACGAAACAAGCGAGATTTGCCGCGCTATCGATCGCGCTTAAACAGCAGGCGGTAGGCCACTGTAAGAATTCCTGTCCACAGCAGTTCTTTGGCAAATAACTGAGTGACGATCGCTCCGGTCAAGATGTGCGTCCCGGTCAGCAGCCAGCCCAGCGAGAAGATAATGCCCTGAAAAACAGCAAATCCCGCGATCGCACTCGCGCCGATCCACAGGCAATGTCTCCTAAAATCCGTCCGGCTGCTGGCAGGTCGCAGGCTGGCGATCGCCGTCACCAACAGCGTTCCCAACCCTATCGCCAGACCCCATGCGATCGCCTCGACAGTCTGCGGATAGCCACGCAGTCCGAAACCGTAAAGCTGACTGGCGAACCAAAGCGCGATCGCAGCCAGCAAAGCACGGCGTGGGCTGAGCGTTGTTCCGGCGATCGCGCCCAAGGCGACCAGCGGCGGATGCGGATAAATTGCGCTGCTGACGCTGCCGATCGCCACGAACAGCATTAACCAGAGGCGACTGTGGGCGATCGATTTCCAGCGTGACTCGTAGGTTGAGCGGGTGAGTGTCATGCTGCCTCCTTGCAGGTGATGCACCTTCACTATACAAATCACGATACAAAATCACGATGCAAAACGCGATGCTGACTCGCCAAACTGAACGAGTGCAATGCGATAGGTATCGCGCAATCCGGGCAGGGAAAAGAACCAGCGAGCCATCAGCGGAAAGCGGCGATAGTATTTGGGCGATAGCTGCTTGGGTAAATCTGCAAAGCGGCAAACTTGATGAATTTTGTAGCGATCGTTCCAATCTGAAATTTGCTCAATATCGCGAATTCCCCAGGTAAATTGCGCCGATAGTGACTTGATTGCATCGTGCCGCTTTTGATTTTCACCATCCGGGGCGACATTGAATCGAATGCTAGGTAAGAACCCGGAAAATGCGTCAGCAGCAGGTTAAACAGATGCTTAATTTGATCTTCCAGCAGGTACATCAAGACACCTTCTGCAATGAAGAAATAGCTCGATGAGTTAGTTGCTTTGACGCGATCGATCCACTCGGTTGCTAACACTGAAGCGCTGATGAATTGGCGGCGATCGCTCTGATTGAAAAACTGCTGCCGCAATTGCATCACATCGGGCAAATCAAGATCAAACCAGCAGAGTTTACCGTTGTCTAATCGTTCAAATCGCGTGTTGAGTCCGGCTCCAAGTTCGACGATCGTACTGTGTGGAGATTGCGCCAAATAGCTGCTAGTCCAACTATCCAGTAATCGCCCTCGTAAGCAGCAGCCAATTTGTGAAAGTTTTGCGTCTGCGAATTTGTCGAAGTCGTAATCGATCGCCGTCAAAATTTCGGCTGATTTCGGATCAGACAAAATTGGATCAGGCTGACCAAACTCAACGGCTCTTGCCCACAGCGGAATCAACAGCGTTTCTTGAACTGCACCAAGATCAATGTTGGTGTAAGTCATTTTTACCTCTACTTGCGATCGAGCAGGACACAATAGCGCTCAGACCAATCGATGATGCCTTCTTGTTCAAACAGCTTGATTAACCGAGTAATGGTGACTCGCGTTGTACCGACCACATCCGCCAAATCTTGATGCGTCAAACACAATTCGATCCGCTGTCCTTGCTCATTTGGTTGACCAAATTTGTAGGCGAGCCAGTGAAATAGCTGCATCAAACGCTTGCGAATTTGCCCTTGCCGGACTCGCAGCAGTTCTTCCACTTGCTGAACATGAGCGAATAGTGCAGGGGTCAAAACGTCGGCTGAATGGGTCGAAACTGCAACCGCAGTAACCGCAGTTAAACATTCAATTTGGTAGGGCTGAATTTGCGAGAGTGCCGAACCGATCGCATCGCCCGCGCCCCAGAATCCCAACGTCACAATGCCGCCATCTTCAGTAAAGGTGAGAGTGCGAACTGCGCCGGATTCGATGCGCCAAAGAGCAGCTTGATCGATCGGCAAACACTCTCGCCGCTTGAAGGTCAAGGGAGTAGTAATCAATTGGGGCAGACGGAACGAGGTAATCATGGGCTATCTCAGAGTTGGCGAAATGGGCTGAGGGGAATGATGCTGAATTTGTTCGATAAGCTGAGGCATTTCTTGACGGCAGTTGGGGCAATACCAGTACAGTTTGCTGTGTTGAAAATGGCGCAGCAGCGTATCAGAGCAGCAAGGACATACAGGCATATTTTGACATCCTTAAAAACGTCAGTTAAAGCGATTTGTGAAAGAAAATCTGTGAAATGAATGCTTGACGGCAAAGCGATCGCTTCATCGTCTTCCTCACCTTGGCAACAGCATAACGGAATTCAATCTTTGCTGCAACTAATTCTCAATAGAGCTAAGGCTTTGATCTGCATCTACTCGATTGAAACCAAGTGCTACCAGGCTTTTCAGGTTTATGCTGCTGCCAACTGACACCAATACTGCTAGGCAAACTGTTCGATCGCAAGACCCGGTTTGCTGAGGGCGCGAACGATGCGATCACTTGCCATTCTCGCACCGGATAGATTACGGGCAGTCGGTCCCACCTGAAGCGCAGCAAATCCACCAGTGAAGTACAGTTCGCATCCCGGCCAGCGCAGATACGGGTCGAGGACAGGTAAGCCGTTGACAATTTCGATCGGATGTTGCTCGCGCATTTCGTTCAAAAGCGGGTGCTGCTCAATGTTCAGTGTTGATCCGGTTGCCAGCCAGATCCGATCGAGCGCCTCCGTCCGAATGCACTCGTGAACAGCATGGTTGTCGCAACACACCTGCCAGTGATTACCTCTCCAATGTGCGTCGGCAATTTGGCACTGTTCGTAGAATGTGAGCCGTCCGCTGTGGCGATCGCGGCGCAGCCGAGTCAGAATTGCAGGCGTCATTGAGCCGCCGTTGCGAGCCTGCTGCACGATCGAGGCGCGAGTCTGCCAGCAGGTTTCGGACTGAAAGCCTTTGAGATATTTGGGACCCAGCCAGCCCGGATCGGCATCAAACAACTTGTCATAGAAGCAGCGGCG
>JAAUTJ010000519.1 GCA_012031475.1 Leptolyngbyaceae cyanobacterium SM1_3_5
CCAACCCCCAACCCCTAACCCCCTCTGTCCGACACCCGACACCCCTCACGCCCAAAGCGTCAGCCTCGGCTCATACGGACTGCTGAGATTCTTGTGGCTGGGCAGAACGCGCAGCGAGAGTCCCTGAAGTCCGCTGCTGCTGTAGGTCAAGTTGGCGGTGTAAAGGCTGGCTCCTTGCTGGTCTTGGCCTTGGTAGTCCATTACGAGCGGAACGCCGTCGGCAATTTCGCCTTGAGCGTCGATCGTGCCCTGATAAAGTTCGACCTGCACGTCTTCCGGTTGAAGTGCGCTGAGGTTGACGCGAGCTTTGACGGCGATCGTTTGCCCGACGCGAATTGCTCCGGTCTCCGACACGTCCACCTGTTCGATTTTGATGTCGTACCAGTGATCGAACAGGTTGGTTTCCCACTGGGCAAGCTCTTTGGCCGGAGCGTAGTGATCGGAAGTCAGGGTGTAGTAGCGATCGCTGGCCGGAAAATAGCCGCGCTTGGCATAGTCGCCCACCATCCGCGCCGTGTTGAAGAATGGACAGTTGAGGCGGATGGCATCTTTCATTTTGGCAATCCAGCCTCGCGGCAAGCCGTCCGCATCGCGATCGTAAAACAACGGCACGACCTCTTGTTCCAGCAGGTTATAAAGCGCGTTGGCTTCCACGTCGTCCTGATAGGTCGAGTCGTCGTAGTCTTCGCCATGCCCGATCGCCCAGCCCGTCTTGACGTAATCAGCTTCGTCCCACCAGCCATCTAAGACGCTGAGGTTGGGCAGTCCATTCATTGAGGCTTTCATGCCGCTGGTTCCCGACGCTTCACGCGGACGGCGCGGCGTGTTCAGCCAGACATCGCAGCCCGCCACCATCATGCGCGAGATGTGAATGTCGTAGTTGGGCACGAAGACGACGCGCCCGCTCAAGCCTTCCTGTCGGGTGAAGTGAATGATTTCGCGGATCAGTTCTTTGCCGGGAATATCTTTGGGATGGGCTTTTCCGGCGATTACAAACTGCACCTGACGACGATCGCCCGCCAAAATTCGCTTGATTCGATCCAGGTCGCGCAGAAACAGCGTGGCTCGCTTGTAGGTGGCAAAGCGGCGGGCAAAGCCGATCGTGAGAATCGTCGGGTCAAGCACTTCCTTGGCGCGATCGAGTTCGCCGCTGGAGGCTCCGCGCTTTTGCAGTTGTTTTCCAAGCCAGTCGCGAATGAACACGACCATTTCCGATCGACAGCGTTCGTGATTGCGCCAGAGTTCTTCGTCGGGAATCGCGTTCACTCTGTCCCACAAGGGATTGTCGGTCGGCGCTTGTGACCAACTGGGGCCAAGGTAGCGATCGTAAAGCTCCTGATTGGATTTGGCGACACAGCTTCGGGCGTGGACGCCGTTTGTGATCGCGGTAATTGGCACTTCCGGCTGGGGGAAGTGCGGCCAGAGCGATCGAAACATGTCCTGCGATACTTTGCCGTGAAGCTGACTGACGCCGTTGACAAAGCTCGCCATTTTGATCGCCAAGATCGCCATGCTGAACGGAGCGGCGAGATCACCAGATTCTTCACGTCCGAGTGAGAGAAATTCTTCCTTCGACAGGCCAAACGCCTGAGCGTAGTGACCGAGATAGTAGGTGATTTTTTCGGGCGGAAAGAGATCGATCCCGGCTGGGACAGGCGTATGCGTGGTGAAAAGCTGGCTGGAACTGGCGACCTGTTGAGCGCTGGCGAAATCGAGTCCGTCCTGCTGCATCATCATCCGAATCCGCTCTAGGGCAAGAAAGGCCGAGTGCCCTTCGTTCATGTGAAACGCAGTCGGACGCAGGCCGAGCGCATACAGCATCCGCACCCCGCCGACGCCCAGCATGATTTCCTGATGGATACGAAGGTCGATGTCGCCCCCGTAGAGGCGATCGGTAATGTCTTGGTCGTAGGTGCTGTTTTGCGGCAGGTTTGTGTCGAGCATGTACAGCGGCACGGTTCCCACCTGAACGCGCCAAACGCGAGCGTATACCGTGCGTCCGGGGTAATCGACTTCGATGATCAACTCTGACCCGTCTGGCTTCCGCTCCAGATGCAGGGGCATGTTGTAGAAATCGTTGAGCGGATAGAATTCTTGCTGCCAGCCGTCCGCGTTGAGCAGTTGCGAGAAGTAGCCTTCCTGATAGAGCAACCCGACGCCGACTAGTGGCAACCCTAAGTCGCTGGCAGATTTGAGGTGATCGCCTGCCAAAACGCCCAAGCCGCCCGAATAGATCGGCAGGGCAGTCGTGAGGCCAAATTCGGCGGAAAAGTAGGCGTAGCATTCCTGCGATGGCTGCGCGACGATCGCACTGGTCGATTCGGACGGCGAAACACTGTGCTGCGGTTTTTGCGATACCAGGTGCGCTCTTGCAGATATGAGTCAAGCTGCCGCACGGCGCGATCCATCTGCGCGAGGAAGCCTTCATCTTCGGCGGCTTCCTGCAAGCGGGACTGGCTGATTGTGCCCAGCATCAGCACGGGGTTGTAGCGGCTCGATTCCCACAGGTCGCGATCGAGACGACGAAACAAATCGGTCGCCTCGAAATTCCAGTCCCAGTGAAGGTTGTAGGCCAGTTTGCGTAACGGCTCTAGCTGCGAGGGAAGGGCGGGAGAAACGTTGAAGGTGCGGATCGGCTTCATGCGGTGCCTGTAGAGTGCTGCGATTTGCTTATTGTCGCTGCTCCGACCGGAAGAAATCGTGATTCTTAACACTGTTTTCGGTCGGAGGGCAGCGCGATCGATTCAAGTAGAACTACCTATTAACGTTAATAAAGCCAATCGCTGGTCTGTCAAAAGGCGGATTTATCTATGGAAAGGGTTGGAGATTTTGTTTACCAAGATGCAATCAGGCTACGGCTTTCTGGGTATTCTGGAGATACTTCAATGGCTCAACCAATGTCAAAATTACTTTTACAGGGCTATTGCGCTTCCACTCATAAATGTTACAGTTATTTACACTAAAAGTTTAAATCAGGAGTTAATGTAACGGAATTGGTGTACCTTGACGCCGTTTTGAGTGATCTTCAGGGCGAAGCGACACCTTTCGATCGAGTCACCTCTTTTCAAGCCACTGTCCGCTAAGTCACTGTCCGCTAAGTCACTGTCCGCTAAGTCACTGCTCGCTAAGCCACTGTCCGCCAGACAGCCCCGCTTCAATTCATTCTCCTGTCACTGCTCCCTCCTGTCACTGCTTCCTCCTGTCACTGCTCCAAACATCACGTTCACTCTTGCAACCGCTGCCGCTCCTGTTAGATGTGGTAGCTCGATCGACCTATCCGCATTTTTGCTTTCCCTTGTTGCCAACTTCCACCGTCGAGATAGCCACAATGAAAACCGCTCAAACCTCAACAGACTTGGTAAGGGCTTACCTGCGTGAGATCGGTCGTGTGCCGCTGCTAACGCACGAGCAGGAAATCCTTTTCGGCAAGCAGGTTCAGCGCCTTAGCCTGCTCAACGATGCCAAAGACGAATTTGCCGACACCAATGGCCGCGATCCAAGCCTGGAAGAGTGGGCAGCGCAGGCCGATGTTTCGATCGTCGAACTCCAGCAGGCGATCGCGGAAGGCGAAAACGCCAAGCGGCGCATGGTTGAGGCAAATTTGCGGCTGGTCGTCTCGGTTGCCAAAAAGTACATCAAGCGCAACGTCGATCTGCTGGATCTGATTCAGGAAGGCACGATCGGAATGCAGCGCGGCGTTGAAAAGTTTGACCCCACTAAGGGCTACCGATTCAGCACCTACGCTTATTGGTGGATTCGGCAGGCGATTACGCGAGCGATCGCGGAGAAAAGCCGCACGATTCGGCTTCCGATCCACATCACCGAAAAGCTCAACAAAATCAAGAAAGCGCAGCGACAACTCGCGCAGCAGCTTGGCCGCGCCGCCACCGCCGCCGAACTCGCCAAAGAGCTTGACCTGACCTCGAAGCAGGTGCGCGAATATCTCGAACGTGCCCGCCTGCCGCTTTCGCTCGATCTGCGCGTCGGGGACAATCAAGACACCGAACTGGGCGAACTGCTCGAAGACACAGGTCCCTCACCCGAAGATTTCGCCACGCAGTCCTCGCTTCGCAGCGAACTGGAGCAGTTAATGGCCGATCTCACCCCGCAGCAGCGTCAAGTTCTGTCCTTGCGGTTTGGACTGGAAGATGGTCGAGGCGCTGACTTTGGCGAAAAATTGGCGATCGTCTCAACATCAG
>JAAUTJ010000520.1 GCA_012031475.1 Leptolyngbyaceae cyanobacterium SM1_3_5
TCAAAATTGGTCCAGAATTTTGAGGCAGTGCGCTTGAAAGGGGGGCGAGTTCGATCGATTGTTTGGCGTAGTCGATCGCAGGTTCACACACGACCTGAAACGGCAGCCTTCCTAATCGCTGATGGACATAATATAAGCCGCCAAATGTGCCGGGAACGCCAACTGATCCAAGTCCAATGAAAAACTCTTGCGTGACTGAACCAAAATTGACGTAGGCCGGATAGAATTCAAGCTCTTCCGGATCTTTTTTCTGTCTTGGTGTTTGCGTGAAAAAGTCGAACAGAATGTTTTGATTGTCGCTGGTGTGAGCCAGCATGAAGCCGCCGCCGCCGAGCGAGGTTAAGGTGGGTTCAACCACGCAAGAAGCGAGGACAGCAGCTACAGCCGCATCAAAAACATTGCCGCCTAAGCGAAACATTTCCACGCCAGCTTCGACGGTTTTGGGATGTCCCCCCGCGATCGATCCCTTGGTTTTTCCCATTATTCAACGACCGAAAGGCGGCGAGCTTGGCGATCGCGAATGTCATCAAGCTGCGTTTTGGGAATGGCTTGAATCAGTTGTTTGGTGTATTCGCGAGTCGGATTCGAGTAGATTACGTCCGACTGGCCGATTTCTTCAATCTGACCTTTATTCATTACCATGATGCGATCGCTGACGAACTTCACGACACTCAAATCATGGGAAATAAACATATAGGTAAGGCCAAATTCATGCTGCAAATCTTTGAGCAAGTTTAACACCTGAGCCTGCACAGAAACGTCGAGTGCGGAGACAGATTCATCGCAAATAATGAAGCGCGGCTGTAACACCAAAGTGCGAGCAATGCTGATGCGTTGCCGTTGACCGCCGGAAAATTCGTGCGGGCGCGATTCATCGCACTGGCAGGCAGACCGACGCGATCGAGCAGGCTGACGGCGCGGCGATGGCGTTCTTGATTGGATGCACCAATCTTGTGAATTTGCATCGGTTCAATTAGGGCGGAACCGATCGTTTGGCGCGGGTCCATTGAACTGTAAGGATTCTGGAAGACGATTTGCATTTCCCGGCGCAAATGTCTTAGCTGTGAAGCGTTGAGTCCTAAAACTTCTTTGTCATCGAAAAAGATTTGGCCGGAAGTGGGTTCAATCAATCGCAACAGAGCGCGGCTGAGAGTTGATTTGCCGCAGCCGGATTCGCCCACGAGTCCTAAAGTTTCGCCGGGGAAAATGTCGAAGCTGACATCATCAACGGCGCGAAATTCGCTTTTGCGGCCAAATAATCCCGTGCGAACAGGAAAGCTTTTAATTAAATTGCGAACGGACAAAAGCGGCGGTTGATGAGTCAATTGCTCGAAGCGTTGGAATCTTTCATCCGAGCTAATTTCTTCCCAGCGGGCATCATCTTGAATTTCGAGCGGCTTGGCAATGATTTCCTGTTCACCGTCAGAATTCGTATTAATTTGCATGAAATCTGAAACGGTCGGCAGGCGGCGCAAAGTGCGATCGGGGCGCGGACGACAGCTTAATAAACCTTTCGTATAAGGATGTTTTGCTGCCGAAAATAATTCGTAGGCTCTCGCGGTTTCGACTGCTTTGCCGCGAAACATGACGACGACGCGATCGGCAATTTCAGCGACAACGCCCATGTCATGCGTGATGAACAGAATTGCCATATCGCGCGATCGCGTATCTCTTTCAATAGCTGCAAAATCGTTGCTTGAATCGTCACGTCCAAGGCGGTTGTCGGTTCGTCGGCAATCAAAACAGCGGGATTTCCTGATAGCGCCATTGCGATCATGACGCGCTGAATTTGCCCACCGGAAAGCTGATGCGGAAATCGATCGAGCATTTCTTTAGGTGTCGGCAACTGCACTTCTTGAAACAGCGAAAGTGCTTCCTGTGCGGCTTGTTCGCGAGACATTTCTCGGTGTAGCAAAATTGCTTCAACTACCTGATCGCCGCAGGTTAAAACCGGATTCAAGGAACTCATTGGCTCCTGAAAATCATCGAGATTTTGCCACCGCGATATCGGCGGCGATCGTCACTGGAAAGCTTTAGCAAATCGATTGGATTTTTGTCCGATTCCTGATACCAAATCTCGCCAGTAATCCGAGCCGACTTGGGCAATAGTCCCATCACGGCCAGCGATGTCACCGATTTTCCTGACCCTGATTCACCGACGACGCTCAAGGTTTCTCCGGGCAGCAGGCTAAACGAAACGTTTTGGACGGCTGGAACCCAGCCGACTTCACTGGAAAATTCAACGGATAAATTGCGGATATCAAGAATCGGAGTTTTCATCGCAGTAGCAGAAATAATCTTTTAGTATGCAGCGCGATCGCCCCACAAAACTGTTACCAAAGCTGTAATTGTGGGCGATCGGACATGAATCTTTACGCTTAACATTTCTTGAGGCGAATTCTGTTATGTCTTTGGATAGATTTTGTTTTCTGCAATACTCATTCTCCGCTCTGATTGTCTAGAGTTTGATTTGAATCGGATTATTTCAAAGCGCGTCCATTAAGGGAAGCTCGAATATGTTTATACGGTGGAAACGATGGCAGTCTGCTCTGCTGGTGGTTGCCGCAGCGCTGACGATCGGCTTAACAAACTGCACGGGCGGCAGTCAAACGCCAACAGCGGAGACGAGTCCGGCTGCGGGCGGCGGCAGTCCGGCTGCAACTTCGGCATTAGTGTTTGGCTCTGGCGGTGAACCCGTCAACCTGGAGCCAGGAAATATTACGGACGGTAACTCGATTTACGTTCAACAGCAAATCTACGATCGCCTGCTCGACACGCAACCGGGAACGACCGAAATCATTCCGGCCTTGGCAAGCGAATACACCGCCTCGGAAGACGGTCGCACCTGGACGTTCAAGCTGCGCGAAGGCGTCAAGTTCCACGACGGCACGGATTTCAACGCCGAAGCCGTCAAGGTGAACGTTGAACGCTGGTGGGACCCGGCTAGCTCGCTGGGCTTCCGCGATGCCGGAAAAACCTACGAAATCTGGACAGATCTGTTTGGCGGCTTCAAGGGCACACCCGAATCGACCCTGCAAGCGATCAACGTGGTTGACCCGACCACGATCGAATTTCAACTGAAAGAACCGTTCGCCGCCTTTCCCGCTGCGATCGCGTCCGGCTACTTCGGCATCGCCAGCCCAACGGCGATCGAACAAGCGGGAGCCAGCTATGGGACGGCAGGATCAACCGCAGTCGGAACGGGACCTTATGTCTTCAAGGAATGGCGGACGGGCGATCGCGTCGTTCTCGACAAAAACCCGACCTACTGGAACGAGGGAACGCCGCTGCAAGATCAAGTCGTGTTCCGGTTCATCACCGACCCCGCTGCACGACTGGCCGAACTGCGATCGGGCAGCATCGACTTTACGACTGACCTTGCGCCCGATCAGTTGTCCGAAGTCGAAGGCGATGCGAATTTAACAGCGGTCAAGCGCCCTTCGTTCAACGTCGGCTATTTTGCCCTCAATCCGACTTATGAACCGCTGTCGAAGCCGGAAGTGCGGCAGCGATCGCAATGGCAATCAACCGCCCGGAAATCGTCAAAGCTTTCTGGGGCGACTTGGGCACAACGGGCGCGAGTTTCCTACCCTCCTCGCTGGACAACTTCACCGACAGCAGCTTGCAGGCGTATGAATACAATCCCGATCGCGCCCGTCAGATGCTTGCGGCTGCGGGATATCCCGATGGCTTCGATCTCGACTTGTGGTATATGCCCGTGTCACGTCCGTACTTCCCGACGCCCAAACCGATCGCCGAAGCAATGGCGGCTGACCTGAGCGCGATCGGCATTCGTGCCAATCTGCAAACAAAAGACTGGGCGGCCTATCTGGACGATCGCAACAAGGAACCCGGATTCCAATCGTTCATGCTGGGCTGGACGGGCGACTATGGCGATCCCGACAACTTCTACTACGCCCACTTTGGTCCCGGTGCGACGCAAGATTTGGGCAACTGGAAAGACGAAAAAGTCATTCAACTACTCGAAGATGGCCGCAAAAATCCTGACCCCGCCCAGCGTCAGCAAATCTATCAGCAGGTAGACAAGCTGCTGCACGAGCAGGCGGTGCGGATTCCGATCGTCCACTCGCAGCCGCTCCTCGCTCAGCGCAACACATCAACGGCTGGGAACCAAGTCCGCTCGGTTCCGAATCGTTTGAGCGCGTCGAGAAGCAGTAAGCCCTGTTTGATG
>JAAUTJ010000521.1 GCA_012031475.1 Leptolyngbyaceae cyanobacterium SM1_3_5
GCTGGACTGTCTCGCAGCTTTGGCGCGATCGCATCACCGCGCTATCGAGCGAATACCCGGACGTGGAACTGTCGCACCTCTATGTCGATAATGCCGCGATGCAGCTTATCCGCAATCCGAAGCAGTTCGACACGATCGTTACAGGCAATCTGTTCGGTGACATTCTCTCGGATGCCGCCGCCATGCTCACAGGCAGCATTGGCATGTTACCCTCGGCCAGCATGGGCGCGGCCAATCCCGGCGTGTTTGAACCTGTTCACGGTTCCGCTCCCGACATTGCCGGACAGGACAAAGCCAATCCGATCGCCCAAGTCCTCAGTGCCGCCATGATGCTGCGCTACGGGTTGAGCGAACCAGAAGCTGCCGATCGACTCGAACAAGCGGTTTTGAAAGTGCTAGAGCAGGGCGATCGAACCGGAGATATCATGTCAGCGGGAATGAATCTGCTCGGCTGTCAGGCAATGGGCGATGCGCTGCTAGAGGCGATTCAGTCGATCGATGGGACAGCCCCCCAAATCCCCTACGAGTGAGGGACTTTGAGGCCAGTCGATCCGATCGACGACTCGGCGGAAGGCGATCGCGCCCGCAAACATAACTCATCAAACTGATGTTGCTCACGGCAGCTTGTAGCTGGCAACTCGCAGAACGATTTCGCCGTTTTGGGGATTTTCGGAGAAGACAAACGCGCCGTCTTCGGTTTCGCCGCCAGAGAGGAAATCGATTTGCTGTTCGCCCGATTCCTTCACTTCACCATTCACGACCAGTTCGCCCATCACCTGCACGGATTCCGCTGTGCCGCCGCCGCTGTTGATGACGCTGAACGGCACATAGAACTGGTCAGCAGTGGAGCGCACCTCGCCCGATCGCTCAACGGCAATCTCCGGCGGTTGCTGCTGCGATTCATCCAGCCACAGCCAGCCAACCGCCCCGACGATCGCGGCCAGAATGGTGCTGGCGATCGCCAAGCTTGTCCATTCGGCGATCGATCGCGGTTCTGAAGGCGGGTGGGCGATCGATTGTGGTTCAGTCGATTGGGGTTCGATCGATTGGGGTTCGGTCATACGGCGAGTCTTCCTGCGGCTCCGCCCACTGTCGCGGGTAATCCTAAAATCAGCGTGTAGCGCAGCCACATCGACAGCGGATCGTTAACCTGTAGCTGCTGAAAAAACCACAGCAAAAACGCCGCCATCAAGAGCGAAACCAAGTAGGACATCACCGTTTCACCCAGCGGCCTTTGAAACAAGCCGCGCTGCTGACGGCGACGATCCTGATTGGCAAAACCCGACTCAAACACGATGCCGTAGGAAATCAGCAGCGAAGCCGCCATCAACGCCAAAAGCCAAGGCGCAGCTATGGCTGCTGCTAGCATTGCCACTTCGTCGGTCGGGGCGATCGCTGCTGCAATGATGCTCGCGCCGATCGCCGTTGCGCCGATGTCTGCGATCGTGGCGTTCATCACGTCGGCTTGCTCGTTGTCCTTTGAGTCACCCTTACCGCTCAACAACAAATTTGCCAGCGCGACACCGATCGCAAACGGAATGCCCTCAAGTAGCACTTTGCCGATCGCTTCATCCAGCGACACATCCGGCGTAATTTCCCGCAGCAGCACCAAAATGATGGTCGTGCAAACAAAGCCAATTGCCAGCGCCTCGATCGTGTCTTTGAAGGCATCGATCAGCTTGACATTCCGAGTCCGCCGAAAGCCCGCCGTGCGATTGAGCAAAAAAACCGCAACAAAGGCAGTAGCGATCGCTGCCAACATCATCGGCGGTTCAATGAACGAGCCAATCCACCAAACTTCCATCGTGTAGAGCAGCGGAATGCCAAACAAAAAGCCGCCGCAGCTTCCGCGCACCAGATCGTTGAGTTCGCTGCGCCAAGCGGAATTACGTTTTGCAGATTTGGCTGACATTGCCTGGTGAGAAGCCTGCTGCGAAAAGGAATCCGATTATACCGTTTTGGCGACGGGCGATCGCGTCATCCTTAATGTAGGCTTTACCTGAAAAGATTTGAGAAGTTTGGATCGATCGCCCCAGATGCTTTCGCTTGTGCTAACATTCTTAGTTGTGGAATGAATGGGTCGATGCCCGAGTGGTTAATGGGGGCGGACTGTAAATCCGCTGGCTACGCCTACGCTGGTTCAAATCCAGCTCGGCCCATCCACAAGAAAGGATAGAAAAGTTAAGAAACGCTCTTCAACCTTCATCCTTTCAGACTGCCCGTGTGGCTCAGTGGTAGAGCACACCCTTGGTAAGGGTGAGGTCATGAGTTCAATCCTCATCACGGGCTTAATCAAAACCTTTACCCAGACTGCGCTCTACCGCTAAGCCACAGGGACGGAAGGGATTGCATTAAAGTCAAGCTAAGCTCTCAGAAATCAGAAAATTTGCATAAACATTTGCATAGGAATCTCATGCTTATGCAGGCGATCGCCGCTTCTGTTACAAACTGGCATAAGCGATCGCATTTTCAGATATCAAGGGGTGACTTCAACCTGCATTTTTCCACGTTTCGCGCCTCACGCCATAATCAAAACAATAGCGATTTTAGGAGGCGGAAACGATGCAGAGTATTTCAAAAGTTGGGCTGGCGATCGGTCTGCTGCGTCGGGTTCATCACATTGCGCTGAATGTCAAAGATATGCAGCGATCGCGTCATTTTTATGGGGAAGTGTTGGGGCTGCGAGAACTGCAAGGCGAGGAAGTTCCCGAAACTTTAAAAGAACTGTTTGAAGCGGGCAAAGCTGCCAATTTTGTGACGCCGGATGGTACGGTGATCGATTTGTTTTGGCGACCGGAATTGGAGCCTCCCGATCCAAATCCCGATCAGGTTTTTACGCGAGCAGGACATTTGGCGTTTGATATTGATCCTGATTGCTTTGATCAGGCGGTTGAAGTGCTGCGATCGAATCAGATTGCGATCGATCATGGTCCGGTCAGCCGCCCGACCGGACGCGGCGTTTACTTTTTTGATCCGGATGGTTTTTTGGTAGAAATTCGCTGCGACCCGAAAATCGATTGAGAATTTGCCAAGGGTTGAGTTAATTTCGTGCGATCGAGGGTATAGTGCCTTGAACTGAATGGCAAGCTGCGCTGAGCGAGGTGAAAGCCATTCTGAAAGAGGAGTGAGAAGTTAGGCAGAATGGCAGACATTATTGGTAACGAAAGAGACAACTTTCTTCAAGGAACCCCCGCAATCGATCGAATTTTTGGAGTGGGCGGCAACGATACGATTCTGGCAGAAGCAAGTGATGATGATGTGGATGGCGGGTCGGGCAACGATTTGTCGATGGTGGCTTGGGCAACGATACGCTGAATGGCGCGGTCGGCAACGACACGCTTTATGGCAACGAAGGCAACGATATTTTGAATGGCGGCGATGATAACGATCTGCTGCTGGGCTGGAACGGCAACGACACGCTGTTTGGCGGCAATGGCGATGACTCGCTGGACGGGCAAGCGGGAATTGACGACCTGTATGGCGGTGCAGGCGATGATGTTTACACGCTGACCAATCGCGCTGACACCATCATCGAAGCGCCCAACAGCGGCAACGACACGCTGCGATCGCCCTTCACCCTTCAGCTTCCCCGCGAATTGGAAAACCTGACGCTGATTGGCGATCGACGACAGAACGGGCGCGGCAACAGCGTTGATAATATTTTGCGCGGCAGCAGCACCCGCAACCGCTTGTTGGGTTTGGGTGGCAACGATCGCCTAGTGGGATTTAGCGGCAACGATGTTTTGCTGGGCGGCAACGGTGATGATGAACTGCTGGGCGGCAGAGGCCGCGATACGCTGATTGGCGAGGCAGGCCGCGATCGCTTTACGTTCGAGTTTCGAGATGAAGGTCGCGATCGAATTGCCGACTTTAGCGTTAGCCAAGATACGGTCGGCGTGGCACGAAGCGGGTTTGGACGCAATCTCGATCGCGGAACGCTCAGCGCCAGTCGCCTTCATGTTGGTTCCAGTGCTTCCGATCGCACCGATCGATTTATCTACGATCCCAATCGGGGCGCACTGTTTTTTGACCCAGACGGCACGGGCGGAACGCGACAAACGCAGATCGCCAGCCTCGATCGCAACCTCAACTTTACGCGCCGAAATATTGTTGTCTTATGACGGTTGTTTTGGGATAGCGAATTGCCGCAAAAAAACAGCCTCCTAAACTTTCCGTCTAGGAGGCTGT
>JAAUTJ010000522.1 GCA_012031475.1 Leptolyngbyaceae cyanobacterium SM1_3_5
CCTTCAGCGCAGCGAAGAGATGATCGACTCGGTCAATCTCGTGCTGAACTTCTTCGAGGTGCTGGCCGGACTCGCGACGATCGTGCTGGGCAGTCAGGGCATTACGTTTACTCCGGTTGCCGTGCCCTCCGTTCGATCGCCAGAGTTGAAGATTCGAGTCATTCGAGACGGCTTGCGATCGATGCTGTGGCTCGTTTCAGGACGCACCGGAGCCAGCTTGGGCGATCGCTTTGACGACTCAGAGTCTTAATCGTTCCTCAGTAGGCTGCGATTTGGCGTGAAGCCTCCGTAAGTTTGTGCAGCAAAAAGCACAGTTTGCTATGTATTTATTTTAGGGTTGAAGCATTAAAGACAGGACTTACACAAAAATCGATTCTTGCTCTCTGGCTCCCAACGAACAGGGGCTGAATGCACCGGGGGATCTAGGGGCGGCTGCGTAAGTCCTGAGTTTCAAATTGCTCCATCGTGATGTTTCCTGTAATCTCATCTTTGCAATTAGCTACTCAGTTTGACGATCGCACTTCTTCTAATCCAGTGCGATTTCTAATCCAGTGCGATTTCTAATCCAGTGCGATCGCTTTTTATTGCCGTTCATACCATTTACCGCTATGTACCTCGATCGCTACTCTTTGGGTTCCTACACGCCGGGTGCGCCTTATTGGAAACAACTGCTCTGGTATTTCCTTGGATCACCATTAGTCAGAAGTTATTGGCTGCCAATTTCAACAGTTAAAGTCTGGATCTTGCGCGGCTTTGGTGCCCAAATTGGTCAACAGGTGCGAATTAAACCTGGAGTTCGCATTAAGTTTCCTTGGCGGCTGACGATCGGAGATCACGTTTGGCTAGGAGAAGATGCTTGGCTCGATAATCTTGCCCCGATTACGATCGACAGTCATGTCTGTGTTTCACAGGGCGTTTATCTCTGTACGGGCAACCACGATTGGAGCGAGCCGAATTTTCAGCTTAATCCTGGATCAATTCATATTGAAGAATCTAGCTGGATTGCGGCACGGGCTGTAATTGGTCCTGGGGTAAGGGTCGGTAAAGGGGCAGTGTTAGCACTAGGTGGTGTGACTGGGCGATCGCTCGAACCGATGACAGTCTACTCAGGAAATCCAGCACAACCAATCAAGGTGCGGAAGATAACTACGTTGCAATATAGCAGTCCGAATTGATGGGTGAACAGGGAGAATTTTGCCCTTGCTAAATCCCTCTCCCTGAAGGAGAGGAACTTGGAATCTTGCTCCCTTCTCCCCAAGCAGACTCTAACTCAGCACCAGCGGCTTTCAAACGTCCGTGTGCATTTGAATTGTTGGGCGGATCGTCACCCACCTACCATTTCTAGATCACAATTCACGTCGCATCACCAGTTCGCCGTCCTCTTCTTTTCCAGTGTAAACAAAGCCCATCTTCTCGTAGAACGGACCGGGACCCCTTGGCTGGCACACAACTTGTTTCGACTGCATTCGCTCCGGGGCGCGTCTTGACGTGTGAGAAGAACAACTCCAGCGCCTTTCGCCCGTACCCACGCCCCTGGTATTGCTCACCGATCATCAAGCGCCACAGAAAGTACTCTTGCTGAGCCACGTCGTCTTCTAACATCAAAAACCCGACTGGCACATCACCTGCGTAGATCGCGCGAAACCAAGCAACCTCTGGGCTAAAATGCGCTTCTGCAATAGACATGGCATTGGATGCCACGAACTGCTCTTGGTGCGGAGCTACTTTTAAGCGAAGGATATCACGCCAGTTTTCCTTAGTAATCTCGCGCAGTGTTACTTCGAGATCGGACTTGGACATACAGAATATTTCCCTAAACCATACATCCCCAATTCAGAGATTAGGTCGAACCTTTCTGCATAATACGCTGCTGAGGGGCATTAGGCTGAATCTAGCGAAGCTGATCCGTTTCGGATCGCTGCCCTCCCAACTCGATCGCCCCTTCTGCAACCCGATACAATCTTTTTGCGATCCCATACAGTTCAATTGACAGTCGATACAATCTTTTTGCGACACATCACAATTCAATTGACAGTCGATACAATTTTTTGCGATCCCATACAATTCGATCGCAACCGATTACAACTCAATTGCGACTCGATGCAATGCGATCGCGAAGCGGTTTTCTCAAACTACGCTTTACCAGAAGAATCTGAATGGCGATCGCGTTGAGTTGAAGGGGCGATCGGATGAATGTGGTGTCGAGTCAGACCAACTTTGCTCATCGACCTTGACTAAGGGGAGCCGTTGTGAACGCATTAGAGTTTTCTTGCCGTCTGCTCGATCGAGCAAGCTCTCATCTCTACGTGCGCCGTCATCCGACTCCCCAAAGCAAAGATTATGGATTCGGCGGGAGGAGGACGCGATCGATCACATGAATCACGCCATTCGTCGCATCAATATCAGCTTGCACCACGTTGGCATCGTTGATTTTGACACTTCCACTCTGCACCTCGACTTCCACAGGATTACCTGCCACCGTTGCCACACGCCCGGAGCGCAAATCTCCCGCCATTAGATCGCCTGGAACCACGTGGTAGGTCAACACCTGACGCAGCAAATCGCGATTTTCGGGCTTCAGCAATTCCTCCAATGTTCCTTCGGGCAAGGCGGCAAAGGCTTCATTGGTCGGCGCAAACACCGTAAACGGCCCCGGACTTTTCAATGTTTCGACTAAATTTGCTGCTGTTACCGCCGTCACGAGCGTTTTAAAGTTGTCTGCGCCGACTGCAATATCTACAATGTCTGCCATTCGATCGATTCCTTTTGCCTTCACACACAACTTACCTCAATCCGACAACTCAAAGAAAGTGCCGCCCAATCGAGCTTTTGCTTAGACAATCTTCGGCAAAACCGATCGACTGCAAGAGTGGAAATCAGGTGCTTCCTGAAGCTAAGCAGCAGCTTGGTGATTGAGCGGCACAGACTGGAAGGGAACTTGTAGAGTTGCCATTGCAATTTATGATAGCCTTAAGGCACATAGATTAAAATCACTATATCTGAGTAATACGATAGATTCAAGTCTATGAACCGCATCCGAACTCTCATACCCATTTAGGAGCCGAACCGTTGATTCACGCGACCTTACACCAGCTTAAAGTTTTCGAGGCTACTGCCCGTCACGGTAGCTTCACTCGCGCCGCTGAAGAACTGTTTCTGACGCAGCCCACCGTCTCGATGCAGGTCAAGCAGTTGACCAAAGCCGTTGGCCTGCCGCTGTTTGAGCAGGTCGGCAAGCGATTGTTTCTCACCGAGGCCGGACGCGAACTATTTTCAACTTGCCAGCAAATTTTCAATCAGCTTGAACAGCTTGAAATGAAAGTGGCTGACCTCAAAGGCATGAAGCAAGGCCATCTCCGGCTTTCGGTGATTACAACCGCGAAGTATTTCATGCCAAAGCTGCTGGGGCCGTTCTGCCAGCTTTATCCCGGCATTGATGTCTCGCTGACCGTCACAAATCACGAGCGCGTGATCGATCGCCTCGCCAACAATCAAGATGACCTCTACGTGATGAGCCAGTTGCCCGAACATCTGGAAATCAACGCCGACCCGTTCCTCGACAATCCCCTTGTCGTTGTTGCCCCTACCGGACACCCGCTGGAAAAAGAACGCAAAATCACCCTGGAACGCTTGGCCGAAGAGCCGTTCATCATGCGCGAACCTGGATCAGGAACCCGCCGAGCAATCCAAACCATGCTCGATCAGAAAAATCTGACGGTGAAAGTCCGGCTGGAACTGGGCAGCAACGAAGCCATCAAGCAGCGATCGCGGGCGGATTAGGCGTCTCCGTTTTGTCGCGTCACACGCTCACCAACGAAAATGCGGGCGAACTCGTCATGCTGGATGTCGAAGGCTTCCCGATCGATCGGCAGTGGTATGTTGTTTCGCTGTCCGGCAAGCAGCTTTCGGTCGTTGCCAGTACGTTCCTGGACTATCTCCAAGAGGCAGCCAAGCAAATTTCGGAGAAGATGGCGGCGGTGACGCGAAATGCGGGGTAGGGATTGGGTGTTGGGTGTTAGGGATGCGGAGCGGTACGATCGTCTAGAAGTCAGGACTGGCGTAAAGCTGAGAACTAAAGTTCATCGCTCAAAGCGAAAACCCATTGAAATGGGTTAGAGGCAGCGGTTTGAGTCAGTTACAACTGAGATCTTGCAGCAGTCGTCA
>JAAUTJ010000021.1 GCA_012031475.1 Leptolyngbyaceae cyanobacterium SM1_3_5
TACTGGGCGGTCAAAATCGTTTCGGGTGTCCCTGAAGCAATTCCGGTTGTCGGCCATCTGATTGCTGACCTGCTGCGTGGCGGTGACAGCGTTGGTCAAGCGACCCTGACTCGCTACTACAGCGCCCACACGTTTGTCTTGCCCTGGCTGACTGCCGTGTTCATGCTGCTGCACTTCTTGATGATCCGCAAGCAGGGCATCTCTGGTCCTTTGTAAGTCAAGAATTGTTGAACTGTATCTTTCGGTAGCAGAACGCAACGCCGTGACTTCGGTACACTAAGTCAAATCGGTAGCCGCAAGCTAGCCACTTCTTTCAAACCTCGATCCTTTTAGAAGAGTCCTCAGAAGCTATGGCAACTCTGAAAAAGCCGGATCTCAGCGATCCCGCACTGCGCGAAAACTCAAAAAGGGCATGGGTCACAACTACTACGGTGAACCCGCTTGGCCGAATGACCTGCTCTACATCTTCCCGGTTGTGATTTTGGGAACGATCGCCTGCTGCACCGCACTGGCCGTTCTTGACCCCGCTAGCGTTGGCGAACCTGCCAATCCGTTCGCAACGCCTTTGGAAATTCTGCCGGAATGGTATCTGTTCCCGGTCTTCCAACTGCTCCGCATCCTGCCGAACAAGCTGCTGGGTGTGGCCGCAATGGGTTCAGTACCTTTGGGCATGATGCTGGTTCCCTTCATTGAGAACGTCAACAAGTTCCAAAACCCCTTCCGTCGTCCGGTTGCCACCACAGTCTTCCTATTCGGCACTTTGGTGACGATCTACCTGGGTGTGGGTGCAACCTTCCCGATCGACAAGTCGCTGACCCTGGGCTTGTTCTAAGTCCTGCTTCGGCTCGATCGACTTCTTCGCCTGTGTTGATTTTTGTGGGTGCGTGTGCAAGTGACTTCGCTTGTTCGATCGCAGCAAAAAAAGCAACGCAGGCGTTTCGCTTTCTGTGCTACGATTCATCGCTTCATGTTGAAAAGACAGCCTAACCTAGGGCAGATGATCCGACGCGATCGATTAATCGTTCAAAGCAACATTTCCGTCCTCACCCAAGTGCAGGAATGGTTTGAGCAGTTTTGCGCCCGCTACACGACGCAGCTTTTCTGGCTCAAACCGCAGCTTTATCCGCTCAGCCTTGCCCTGACTGAAGGCTTCTCGAATGCGGTTCGCCACGCCCACCACGACTTGCCGATCGAAACCCAAATCGAAATCGACCTGGCTTTGTGGGACGATCGCTTTGAAATTCGCATCTGGGATCACGGCAAACCCTTCGATCCCAACCAAATTGAGGAGCCAAAACCCGGAACGCTCAGGCAGGGCGGCTACGGCTGGTTTCTGCTGAGGCGCTTAGCCGATCAGGTTTTGTATGAGCGGGACGGAGACGATCGCAACTGTCTATAATCGTCAAGTACCGCTCGACTCCGGCGCGATCGCCCGCTTGTGCGAAAAGCCAAGCCCTGAAGGTGGAAGAATCCGCCGATTGAGTACGGCAATCTAATCTATCTTTGACCCGATCGCTTCAGTAGACTAATAATTAGGTCGCGCAGTTCGCGATCAAGCGGTAGGTAAAGCTGTGAATCAATTTAGAACGCTGCAAATTAATTTGGCTGGCCTGCGCTCCTGGCTAGTTTTGCTGGCCGTGATTTGGCTGTTGGGATCGATCGGCTTGGGCTGGCTGGTGAAATCGCTGGTGTTTCTGTTTGGGCTTTTGCTGCTGCTTCCGACGATCGGATTTTTCGTTTTGCGCTGGTGGCTGAAGCGCAATTTGATTGAAGATTCCTGCCCAGTTTGCCAAACGCGATTTGTTGCGATTAACAATAGCGAATTGCGCTGCCCGAATTGCAGTGAGCCGCTGACGATCGATCACGGACGCTTTCACCGACTGACCCCACCGGGAACGGTTGATGTGGATGCGATCGAGGTTCCCGTTTCTCGACTCGAAGATTAACTGGCTCATCAAAAAAGGCAGTCCGAAGACCGCCTTTTTTTGTATCTGTATTGCGCTTAGACGGGCACGGCTCCAAGCTGCGTCTGAATCATTTCGCGATATTGGCTCTTGGGTCGAATGCCCTTGAACTCGCTCACCAGCGCTTTGTCCTTGAAGAACTGCACGGTTGGAGTGCCCGTCACGCCTGCCGATTCTGCGATCTCCTGGTCTTGCTCCACGTCGATTTCAACATAGTGGACTTGCCCGTCGAACTCGTCCACGACTTTGCCCAAGATCGGCTTAAGCGTGTGGCAGGGGCCGCAGGTGGGAGAAGCATATTTGACGATGATCAGGCGATCGCTGTCGTGATATAGCTTCCGTAGGGCATAGCCGCCTTCGTGCCGAGTGCGATCGATGCTGAATTCCGATTCCTGCTCAGCTTCAGATTTATGATGAATCGCTTCTGCTGGCCGCTCGGATTCCGCCGTCTGGTGAAACTCCTGCACCAAGTCGTGTGACGACAGCCAGCGCTCGGCCAGCATTGCCGCCATACATCCGGTTCCCGCTGCCGTGATCGCCTGCCGGAATTCGTGGTCTTGCACGTCGCCAGCGGCGTAAACGCCTTCAATGCTGGTTTCAACCGATCCGGGTTTGGTGACGATGTAGCCTACGTCATCAAGGTCAAGTTGGCCTGTGAAGAGGGAGGTGTTGGGGGTGTGACCGATCGCATAGAACAAGCCTCGGACGTGAAGCTGGCTTTCTTCCCCTGTCGCGTTGTCCTTCAGGTGGATACCCTGCATGTGGTCGGCTTCGCCAAACACATCCAAAACGGCGGTATTCCAGTGAACCGTGATTTTTGGATTGCTCAAGACGCGATCCTGCATGGCTTTACTGGCTCTCATCTTTTCGCCCCGCACCAGCAAATGCACGTGCGAACCGTACTTGGTTAGATAAACCGCTTCTTCGGCTGCCGAGTCGCCGCCGCCGATAACGGCCAGTTCCGCACTGCGGAAAATCGGCGTGGCACCGTCACAAATCGCGCAGGCCGAAATGCCGCGACTCCAAAACTGATGCTCTAGCGGCAGTCCGAGCCGTTTGGCGGTTGCGCCAGTGGCGATCACAACGCTGTGGGCGCGGACTTCGCGGTCTTCCGATCGAACCACAAACGGACGCTGGCTAAAATCCACGAACGTGACATCTTCCGTCACCAGTTCGGCACCCCAGCGAATCGCCTGCGCCTTCATCCGATCCATCAGCATTGGTCCCGTGATGCCTTCGGGGAAGCCAGGAAAATTTTCAACTTCCGTCGTTGTCATAAGCTGTCCACCCGGCAGACCGCCCGCCTGATAGCCTTCAAACATAAAGGGTTTCAGGTTTGCTCTTGCGGCGTAAATAGCGGCAGTGTAACCCGCTGGGCCAGAGCCAATGATCACCAGGTTTTCTACGGTTTGATTGGTCATGGGTCTAAGCGAACTCATAACGACTACGTTTAATAGTCTAGCAGACGATCGCCATCCGCGCAAGGAGCGCTCCCCACAGCCGCCACCCGGACTTCTGTTAGGATAAAAGGCGATATCAAAGGGAGTCGATCGCCCGTGACGGTGAAGCCAGAATGGTTACGAGTCAAAGCGCCACAGTGGGAGCGCGTCGGCGCAGTCAAGGAAATCTTGCGGGATTTGGCACTCAACACCGTTTGCGAAGAAGCCTCTTGTCCCAACATTGGCGAATGTTTTAATCACGGCACGGCCACCTTCTTGATTATGGGACCTGCCTGCACCCGCGCTTGTCCCTACTGCGACATTGACTTTGAGAAAAAACCAAAGGCACTTGACCCAACCGAACCCGATCGCTTGGCCGAAGCCGTCCGGCGGATGCGGCTGAATCACGTTGTTGTGACTTCGGTGAATCGCGATGACTTACCGGATGGCGGCGCGTCACAGTTTCAGCGCTGCATTGCGGCGATTCGAGCCGCTTCTCCCCAAACGACGATCGAAGTCCTCATTCCCGATTTGTGCGGCAACTGGGACGCGCTAGCTGAGATTCTTGCCGCCAAACCGGAAGTTCTCAACCACAACACCGAGACGATCGCCCGACTGTATCGCCGTGTCCGTCCGCAAGGAGACTATGCGCGATCGATCGAACTGCTGCGCCGCGCCAAAGAAATTTCGTCCGAAATCTATACCAAATCGGGACTGATGGTCGGCTTGGGCGAAACGGATGCCGAGATTGAGCAGGCGATGCGCGATTTGCGATCGGCAGACTGCGATATTTTGACTTTGGGGCAGTATCTCCAACCCAGTCCCAAGCATTTGCCCGTGCAGGAATTTGTCACGCCCGATCGCTTTGCCGTCTGGCAGCAGTGGGGCGAATCGATCGGCTTTTTGCAGGTTGTCTCTTCCCCGCTCACGCGCAGTTCCTACCACGCTGAGCAGGTGCAGCAACTCATGCAGCGCTATCCTCGATCGCAGTCGCCTCTTGCGCTCCCATGAAATCCGATTGCGCTTGAAATCTCAGTGGAATTGTATTTTTCAGGGCTTACGCAGAAGCCGAGAACTCAAGTTCCGGCTGAAAGCTCAAACCCATTGAAATGGGTTAATTAGGGCGAGTCCGTTCCGGCAGCCCTGCGGGATCACTAGTCCGTTTTGGGACTTCAGCAATGAGCCAGGAAATGGATTTCCTGTGCAATGCATAAGTCCTATTTTTGGCTACTTTAACATTTTCGGCTACTTTAACAGTGGACGCCCAGTTGTGCAGCCCTTTGTCTTGCTCTGGTGTCGCTGAAGAGCATACTTGGGTGTTATGAAGATGCTGTAAATCTTTAAACATTACATAGATTAATGTATTACATAATACTTCAACAGGATTAGGCAACGGTTAATTTCTTTACAGTCTGTTACGACGGTGCGTACTGAGATTACCGCTACCGCCCTGCCATTCGATCGCCACAGAAGCCAAGACAAACTCATCTCTAGCGGCTCGCTGCGTAAGTTTGCGGAGTGTCCGGTTTCTTCGTGAAGTTCTAGTAAAGTTAAAAGGACTTCTTTCGATCGCTGCGTAAATATGCGGTGAAGTTCAATGACGAGTTGGGTTATCGGGATTTTTTGTTTGGTTAAATGAAAACAAAGGCAAAACTTCAAGAACTTGAAGCAATCGAGTAGATTCACTGTTCATCCAGCACCGAGTCTGGATGCTCACAGTTTTTGAAGGGCATCGCGTCAGATCGATTGGTTTTGCAAGTGTGAGAGCCTGCTTGAAGCTTGCCGTTTTGCGTTGCTTCAACGCTCAGCACGTCAGGGGTATCGTCATTTCTTGAACAGTTTATCTAGTCATCCAGCCAAATCGCAGCGATCGCTGTGAACTTTCTGGATTGAGTGAGTAGCGCAGGTGGCTTGCTCACAAATGCCGATGCAGTTTTGACACACAGGAGTTTTTCACCGCAATGAGCAGTTCGGATTCACAAAGTGCCACCTCGATCCTAGAGCGCGTCGCAAATGCAGACCTACTTCAGAGCAGCGAGGTGGCTCTGCTTGAGGAATCAGTTCTGCTTGAAGGATTGGTAGGTGACAACTTACTGGGTGAAAATGTGGACGACGCGGCTGCTTCCGCTCCTTCTGCTGTCAACCGTGATTTTAGCTCCAGCGCGATCGCAGACGAAGCGCCGATTCCCGTTGAAAACACGGTGACAGGCACAGACGGCAACGATCGCCTAATTGGGCTACCGGGCAACAACATTTTCGAGCCGCGCCTCGGTTTTGATCAGGTCGAGGGCGGGGTAGGCGCTGACACGCTGATAATCGACTACGGGCTGCAAGATGGCGTTGTGCAGGGCGGTGGTGCCAGCGGAATTGTGACGCGATCGACCCCAGACGGAACGATTCTCGATCGGGTCGAATACACCTCGATCGAACGCTTCCGCATCCGAGGCTCCAGTCAAAATGATGACCTGCAAGGCGATCGGCTCGACGACAGACTGGACGGCAGCGCAGGCGACGATCGGCTAGAAGGCAATGCAGGCGCAGATGTGCTGATCGGTGGCGAGGGCAGCGACACGGCCTCCTACCGCAACTCGATTAGCGCCGTCGCGATCGATTTGAGCGCAGGCGCAGCCACAGGCGGCGATGCCACAGACGATCGGCTTGATTCGATCGAAAATCTGATCGGCTCTAACTACGCAGACCGCCTGATCGGGGACGATCGCGACAACGTGATTGCGCCGCTGCTGGCCTTGGCTGCGTCCGATGCTGCACCCGATCAGGCAGATGCGATCGAGTTTGCAGACGGCGGCGCGGGCAGCGACTTGCTCATCCTCAACTATGCTGACGTTGCTGCCGAGGGCGGATTGGCGGTGCTTGAGCGCAACACCAGCGGCACGGCAGGCTATGCGCTGACGATTCAAGGACAGCGCCAGCAAGTACACTACGTCAACTTTGAGCGCTTTGACATCACCGGAACTGCCCAGGACGATCGCATCAACGGCGGCACGGGCAGCGATCGACTGGTGGGCGGAGCCGGAGACGATCGCATCAATGGCGGTACGGGCAGCGATACTCTTTTGGGCGGCGCAGGCAACGACATCATCACCAGCCAGATCAGCAACCCGATCAGCAACCCGATCGTCAACGCTGCGATCGATCGATCCTCAGTGGAAAATCCCGTGTTGGTGCTGGATGGCGGTGAGGGAATTGATACGCTTTCGGTGGATCTCAGCTATCTATCCGCCGATGTTCTGCTGGACTTTCACCTGTCCAACCCGCTGCTTCAGCTTGCAGACGGTATACGCATTCAAAATTTTGAGGTGCTTGCCGATGTTTACACGGGCAGCGGCAACGACACGATCGTCCAAACAGGTCGCGTGGACAACATCATTCATGCCGGAGCCGGAAACGACATTGTGAATCCGGGTGCCAGCCTCACAACCGATCGAGTGGATGGCGGGGCAGGAATCGATACATTGGTGCTGAACTATTCTGGTGAAATCTTCAGTAGTCTAAGAGTGGATGGCACAATTTATACGCTTGAAAGTTTCGATCGATCGACCGCATCAAGTGTTCAAACTATCAACTTTGAAATCGTGAATATCATAGGCACACCAAACAACGACTTGCTTTCGGGAACGATCGGCAATGACATCCTCATGGGTGGCAGCGGCAACGATACGATCAACGGTCTGGGCGGCAACGATTCGATCGATGCAGGTTCAGGCAATGACGTGGTGATTGCCGTAGGTCAACCGTCCGATTTATCTGCCGCTCAAACCAACGATGTGCTGCTACTCAACGGCGGAGCGGGGATCGATACGCTCTCGGTGGATCTGTCCCAAAAGCAAGGCAACATTGTTTTTGACAGCACGACTCCCCGAACCCTCCAGCTTGCCGACGGCACCCGAATCAGCAATTTCGAGATTTTTAAAGATATTTCAACAGGCAGCGGGAACGATCGCCTTGTCCAAACGGGCGCGATCGATAACCAATGGACAACCGGGTCAGGCGATGATTTTGTCAACTCTGGCTTGGGCAACGATACGGTCGATGGGGGGGGATGGCATCGATACGCTCCACCTCGACTACTCCAGCCTGGATGGAACGATCGGGCGCGTGGCAAACAGCTATCGCGTGACCGATCGTTCCGGACGCCGCTTAACTCAGGTGAACTTCGCCAATTTTGAGCGCTTCACCTTAATTGGCACTGCTAACAGCGATCGGCTGATCGGTGCAGCCAACGAAGACAACTTGCAGGGCGGTGTGGGCAATGACGCGCTCAATGGCGAAGCAGGCGACGACACGCTGTCGGGCGGACTGGGCGACGATCTGCTGAATGGCGGAGAAGGAAGCGATCGCCTGATTGAAACGGGCGACGTCGATTTCACTGCCACCAACACCACTCTGACTGGTTTGGGAAGCGATCGGCTCATCGGCATTGAACAGCTTGTCCTCACGGGTGGAGAAAGCAATAATGCGATCGACGCTTCGGCCTTTGTTCTCGGTTCAGTCGCGCTGTCGGGACTGGGCGGCGATGACATCCTGATTGGCGGCATGGGCAGCAACAGCTTTACAGGCGGCTTGGGCAACGACACAATACGCGGCAACACGGGCAGCGACACCGTTATTGCAACAGGCAATGTCAACTTTCGACTCACCGACGAGAGCTTGAGCGGCATCGGACTTGATACGCTCACGAGCGTTGAGCAGGCGACGCTCACGGGCGGTGTCAGCGCCAATACGATCGATGCATCCACGTTTTCTGGAGCCGTGACGCTGATTGGCGGGGCGGGCAACGATACGCTCATCGGCGCGACCAACTCGATCGGACAACCAGTTTCGCAGTATGCTAGCAGCGTGATTGCCGCCACCTCCGAATTTGGCAGCGCGTCTTGGTCGGCGCAGCAAGTGCTGGGCGTTCCCAACGTGTTCAACTTTGGAGACTCGCGGCAGGCTTGGGCAGCGGCAACTCGCGACGGCACGATCGAACAGCTAACGGTCGGATTTGCCACGTCAGTTCAGGCCACAGGCACCACAATTCGCCAAAACTGGGGCAATGGCTTTATTCGCAAAGTGGAAGTTCTCAACGAAGACGACACGTTTACCGAAGTTTGGCAGGGAATCGATTCCAGCTTGCCCAACCAGGTGTTTGATTTTCGCGTGAACTGGACGCCAACCGCTCAGTTCGTCAAGGTTGCGGATTACGATCGACACCAACCATGACCTCAACGCTTGGGAAGAAATTGACGCCATTCAGCTTCACAGCCTGACGGTGGGCGGTGGCGATCGGCTCGAGGGCGGAGCAGGCAGCGACATTTTGATCGGCGGAGCGGGTGACGATATTCTCGTGGGCGGCACGGGCAGCGATCGCTTTGTGTTCAACAGCGTTCGCGACGGCAGCGATACGATCGTAGACTTTGCGATCGCCAGCGACATTCTCGATTTGCGCTCGCTGATGGACACCTTGGCCTACAGCGGCAACACGCCGATCGCAGATGGTTATTTGCAGCTTGTGCAGCAAGGCGTCAACACCCAAATCCAAATCGACGCAGATGGACGCGGCAGCGGCAATAGTTTCACGACACTGGTAACGTTGAACACCGTGAACGCAAACACCCTAGTGCGCGGCGGCAATCTGCTGCTGTAAGGTTTTAGTTTGAAGCTTGCTAATGGGGTTGCATCTACAAGGCGAAAATGATGATTCGAATCGACGGTAATCCGGTTCTGCAAATTGGCAATTCTCAGCATGAGTCTCCAGAGCGCGGTGTGGCGATCGCCAAGCTGCAACGGCTGCTGCGGCTGCACGGCGTATCAGGCAGGTTACGATTGACGGCGAGTTTGGCACTGCAACGCAGCGGGCGGTTTTGGATTTTCAGCAGCAGTGGCACCTGCCGACGACTGGAATTGTGACACCTGAAACCTGGCATCTTCTCCGCCGCAGCTTAATCCAGCCTGCGATCGAACTGCATGAAGGCGAATGCTCGCCAGCAGTAATTGAGCTTCAGCACTTACTCCAACTCCACGACTTCACTTATGTGATCGTCAACGGCTACTTTGGTGCCATGACCAAAGCTGCCGTAATGCATTTTCAAAGCCAGCATCGACTCCAGGCCAACGGCATCGTCACGGCAGAAACTTGGACAGCACTGCGCCATCTACCTTTGCCTTAAACAGCCTTTGCCTTAAACAGCCTTTGCCTTAAACAGCCTTTGCCTTAAACAGCAATTCTCATTTTGGCAAAAAGCTTTTTAAGCACTGGAAATGCCGAAATTAGTCGGCTCGTTTCGCCTGATGGTGAAGTGCTTAGCCGCTTAATCTCGGTTTGTGAATCCGCTCTTGTTCAATTTTGCTCTTATTCAAGAAATTGCAGAAATCGAATTTTGGGTTGAGGCAGTTGAGCATACTGCGCGGCTTTTGTTTCAATTTCTTGTAGTTGTCCCAACGCCAAACCACAGGGCTTACCGTATTTCGCTTGAACGCGATCGCTGGCAATAGTTAAGGCCGTGCGCGATCGCTCTACAAAATCTTTCAGATCATACTCACAATTCGGCGTAAAGTATTCTTTGACAATCAAAGACGGAGAATAACAAATCTCCTGAGAACCATCGCACCATTGAATCTTAAATCGAATTTCAGGCATGAGTTAAGGACTGGTTAATTAGTCATTGATAGTAATGCAAGTGTAGTTTGGCAGATGCTTCCCAAGTATAGCGAGATAGGATCGATCGACTCTGCTCAATTAAATTATGAGATCGCCCCAATTGGACAACTTCCCGCATTGCCTGCGCGATCGCACTTTCCGAAGAAGGATCAACTAAAAGCGCCTGAGCTTCTGTTAAGAACTCGGTAAGGGTGCTTGATTGGCTGTGAGGACAGGTAGGCCGGACGCGATCGCCTCCAAAACAACTAATCCCCAACCTTCCTTCACAGATGGAAACACAAATGCATCTGCACAGCGATAAAGCGTCGGCAATTCTGCATCGGAAATTACGCCTGGAAGAATGAGCGATCGCCCAATACCTAACTGCTCTGCTAGGGCAAAAACTCGTCGCGGTAAGCCTGATAGTCGAACAGCGTTGCTCCGCCTGCAATGACAAGCTGAGTGTTGGGATAGTGCGATCGAACCTGAGAAAACGCCTGCAATAACCGAATCGAATTCTTGCGCGGTTCGATGCCGCCAACTGTCAGATAGATCGGCCAGCCTTGCAGTTTCAAACGTTCTTTTAAGGCTGATTCTGTGCCGTCTTTTACAGCAGAAAATCGATCGAGATTGACGCCGTTCAACACTCGAAACGCCTGAATCTGATACTGCTGCTGAAGTTCCTTTGCCAGCGATCGCTGACGCAAAGCAAAGTTTGGCAGCGCGAATCGATCGATCTTGGCACTGCCGCAAATACAAGCTGTTGTAGTCTTCAATGTGATGAACCGTGCGGACAAAATGCGGGATTTTTTGCTGTTGAACCAGAATTGCTAAAGCATTGGCGCTGATGCAGTCTTGCGCGTGATAGCAGTCATAATCGAGATTCGACTTGCTTAAATGCGCGACAAATTCGCTGATTCGCTGCTGAATGAGTGCGTCGATTTCAGGAGGAGTCGATCGCGAAGCGCTCCCAGAATGGTATCGCGCCTTCACCAATTGCACTTCACACAAAAGCGGAAAATCAAATCCCTGTCCGTCCTTGTCAAGCGCATACACGCAAACAAGATGCCCCAGTTTGTGCAGCGCGTTCGCAAGTTCCAGCGTGTGAAGAACGCTGCCTCGTGGTTTTGTCGAGTAGGTGAGGAAGGCGATACGCATAATGTTTAACGAGCAGAAAATCCGGTGAGTGGCTGTTGGCGGAAATCCCAAAAACAATCGATTCCGAAGACAATCTCAGCATTAACTCCGGCTCAGCTTGTACCGTTCCAACCACTTCACACACTAAGTTTTGCTGATGAAATTGCGATCGAACCGCTTCAATTTTTTCCGGTTGAACGCTTAGGAGAAATCCGTAGCTAGGAAAGGTGATGAGCCAGCGGTCGATCGACAATTCTGAGGGGCAGGGGATGCGATCGAGGTTAAGAATTGCGCCACAGCCCGACGTTTCTAATAACATCAAAAGCGTTCCCAAAATGCCACCCATGCTGATATCTTTGCCCGCCGTACAAAGTCCGCTTTCGGCCAACTGCGGCAGAATTGCCAAATTTTCGCGAAGCTGAACCGGATCGGCCTCGGTTGCCGCGTTCCAAAATGGATAGCTGGGATGCGATTTGCCGCGAAAGTCGGTGGCGACCAGCAGCGCGTCTCCGGGCTGGGCATCAAAGCTGGTGATCAGTTGCGTTGCGCGCCCCAAATCACGCCACTGCCAGCGCATTTATAGGGGCTGTGGCAGTTGGTATGTCCGCCGACGATCGGCACATTGTACGCTTGTGCGGCGGCGTTCATGCCTGCCCAAACGCGATCGATCTCGTCCGTCGATCGACTCCACAGCGCATCGACAACCGCGATCGATCGTCCGCCCATCGCCGCAATGTCGCTAATGTTGACCATGACGGCACACCAGCCCGCAAACCAGGGATCGCGCTCGACCAGTTGCGGCAGCATTCCTTCTGCGGCCAGCAGCAAGTAGCCGCCGCGATCGGGAATGGCCGCGCAGTCGTCGCCCACGCGCACGTTTGCCGCCCACGATCCGCCCAAGGCAGCAGAGGCGGTTTGGATGTCCTGCTTCTGCAAAATGCTTAACGACTGGCGAAGTTGGGCGGCAAGGGCGGACAGCATCACGACACCTCTTGAATTCGCGGGCGCAATTCGGTTCCGGCAGGGTAAAAGTTGAGGTCGGCTTGCATTAAGTGGTGGGGGCGATCGCACAGGGTAATTTCTTCGATCGATTCCCAATGAAGTCTCTGGAAAAAGCGGACATTGGGCAGTTGAACGGTGGCTAAAAACTGAGTGCAGCCCCAGGTATTTGCGGTCGTGACGGCTTTATGAATTAAGCCTTTGCCGATTTGCCAGCCTTTGCGAAAATCTCGATGCGTTCCCAGCCTGCCGCCGTACCAAATGCCCGGTTCAACTTCATAAATTCGCACGACGCCGACGACTTGATGGGTGGAAGTCAGGGCAACGATCGGATAGGCAATGCGATCGATTTCGTCACTGTCATCGCCTGAAAATAGCTGCTGTTCTTCCGCAAAAATGGCGCGACGTAAAGCAAAATAAGCCGTGATTTCTTGGGGCTGCGTGGCGAGTTTGAACTGATAGGACATGGCTTATTCAAACTGAGAAATTGCAGAACAGGCTCCACATTTAGCGCAGCCTGCTTTGATGTCGGCGGAAGATAATCCGGCCTGCTTTAATTTGGTTCCAATTTGTTGATAGAGCGGATACATGAATTCGCTGCTGGGCGAAGGATGATTTGCTAAAGGCGTTCCGGTGATTGGTACAAATGGAACGACGAAAGGATAGACGCCGATCGCAATTAGTCGATCGCACATTGCCAAAATCGTTTCGGCTCGATCGCCCAATCCTGCTAATAAATAGGTACTCACTTGTCCACGTCCAAATACGCGCACCGCAGCCGCAAACGCCTCGAAATAATAGTCCAATGGAACGCTGGCTTTTCCCGGCATGATCCGCGATCGCACGTCAGGATCGGCGGCTTCGAGGTGCATTCCCAAACTGTCCACTCCGGCTGCGTGGAGGCGATCGAACCAGGCAAAATCGTCGGGCGGTTCGCACTGCGCCTGAATCGGCAGATCGACGCTGGCCTTGACCGCTTTGGCGCACTCGGTCAGGTAGGCGGCTCCGCGATCGCTCGTGTTCGGCGTTCCGGTCGTCATCACCAAATGCTTGACGCCATCAAGTCGGACGGCGGCGGCGGCAACTTCGGCAAGCTGGGCGGGCGTTTTGCGGGCGATCGTCCGGCCTGCTTCGAGCGACTCGACCGATCGCGCAGAACTGACAGGCGGTTGCCGGATCGCTGTAGCGCATACAGGTTTGCAGAACGGTCGTTGCCAGCACGTCGCGGCTGTGCAGCAGAGCAATTTTCCAGTAGGGAATGCCGTCGGCAGTGGTGAGGCCATAGAAGCGGGGCGCGTGGGGAAACTCGATCGCGCCGATCGCCGCTTGATCTCGCTTCAGCACGATCGATTCTGCATCCGTCTCGATCGAATAGGGCGATCGAGCGGCGGAACTGTTGTAGATCGGAACCATCACGGTTGTGCCGTCGATCGTGATGGCTTTGTGATCGGATGGCCCGCGCCGCCTTTGCGTCCGGCTGCTCCAGTTTCTTGCTCCAGCTTCAAGCCGTGCGTTTGCAGTTCGACAATGAGTTGCTGTTTGTTCATGTTCGCTCCCACCGAAACTTGCGATCGACTTCTGCAATGGAAACATCGTTGATGCTCGCTTCGCGCCGCCGCATCAAGCCCGTTTCGGCAAACTCCCACTGTTCATTTCCGTGCGATCGATACCAGTTGCCCGCTTCATCGTGCCACTCATATTCAAACCGCACCGAAATTCGATTCTCAGTAAAGCTCCAAAGCTCTTTCTTCAGACGATAATCAAGCTCTTTCGCCCACTTTCGTTCCAGAAAAGCGGCGATCGCCTCACGTCCGCTGAAAAACTCCGATCGATTGCGCCACTGCGAATCTTCGGTGTAGGCCAAGGCGACTTTTTGCGGATTGCGCGTATTCCAGGCATCTTCGGCAGCTTGGACTTTGGCGATCGCGGTTTCCAGCGTAAACGGCGGCAGCGGTGGTTTGGTTTCCATCGGTTTAAGTTTGTTCTAAATCAGCGATCGCCGTGAAATCAATTTCCGGCTCAAAGCAAAAACCCATTGAAATGGGTTCAAGCCAGTGGTTCGAGTCCGTTTGAACGGACTTCAGCTTTCAGCCAGGAAATTGATTTCCCGGTATTCAAGACGATTCAATCCAGCAATCGATCGGAGCAACAGGCGCGATCGCCTCTGGTTTTTCCAAAGCTCGATCGCCCTCTCCATCCGCAATCAGGCTTTGCGCTTTCCAGTTCACCTGCAATTTCAGCAAATCCGGGCGGGCGTAGTGACCGACGCTGTCCATCATTCGTTTGCGCTTGGTGATCAAGGAGAAGTCGAGATCCGCGATCGCCATCCCTTCCCCCTCGGTGATTGGCGCACAGAGGTGATTGCCTTCAGGACTGATGATCGCGGTATTGCAGCCGCCACTCAGAACCTTTTGCAGCTTTTCATCCGGCGTAATTTGCGCGACCTGATCGGGCGAAAGCCATCCGGTTGAATTGACCACAAAGCAGCCCGATTCAAGCGCGTGATGTCGAATCGTCACCTCGATCTGGTCGGTGAAAATCTGCCCGACCAGCGAACCGGGAAACTGGGCGCAGTGAATCTGTTCGTGCTGTGCCATCAGCGCAAACCGAGCCAGCGGGTTGTAATGCTCCCAGCAGGCCAGCGATCCCACTGTGCCGATCGCCGTTTCCACCACGCGCAGCCCCGACCCGTCGCCTTGTCCCCACACCATCCGCTCGTGATAGGTCGGCGTGATTTTGCGACGCTTTTGCAGCAAAGTTCCGTCTGCATCAAACACAAGCTGCGTGTTGTAGAGCGAACCGCGATCGCGCTCATTCACGCCCAAAACGACGACCATCCCATGCGATCGCGCCGCACGACTGACCGCATCCGTGACCGGACTCGGAACCGTCACCGCTTCTTCATACAGCCGCATGTGTTCCTTTCCCATCAGGACGGGCGGCTGCACAAACGAAAAGTAGGGATAGTAAGGAATGAACGTTTCCGGAAAGACGATTAACTGTACGTTTTGTTGGGCGGCTTGGGCGATCGCCTGCAACACCTTTTCAGTTGTGCCATCTCGACTAAACAGAACCGGACTCAGTTGAACCGCCGCCGCTCGAACGATGCGTGAATCATTCATGCTGGATGTCTTGCTCAGAGCGTCCAAGTATCCAGAATAAACGCGCCATCTTTGCGATGCATCAGCACCAATCCAGCACGTCAAGCGGATTAATGGGACGAATTCCTGGAATCAGTGAGGGTTCACCATGCCCATAAAGCGCCTGCAACGCGAAGCGACAGGCGTAAACTTTGCCGCCTTCAGACATGAATTTGCTGATCTGATCGTTGAAGTTTTGATGACCGGGAAACGCTGCATCTCCCAACTTCGGAAAGCCGCGCTGGACGCCCAATGTCACCCCAGGTCCATACAGCAAAATTGAAGTTTCAAATCCTTTGCGAAGCAAAGCGAGTCGCCTGCAACAAATTCACAAATCCGATCGATCCTTCAAACGCAACGGTATGAAAGGTTACCAGCGCTTTCTCGCCCGGTTCCGCCTTCACATCGGGAAAAACTTTCTCTTCGTAATCCACCAAAAAATCGCCAGTTTGATGAGCGGGCATAGTAACTTCAGGCATGATCTTCTCCTGGATGGATGTGCTGCTTAGATTACGTGCTGCTTGAGGCAGCATTTTGTATTTTTTACTACGAAAATCGCAGGTTTAGCGATAAGGATAGCAGGGCGAGGAAGGGGCAATACCATTCTGGGAGCGCTTCGCGATCGACTCCTATCGAAATCGACAGGTTGCGGGTTAGGAACCGAGCAAAAATTCGTTCACCACGCTCCAGGCATTTGCGCTTGAAACTTTCGTTCTTGCCACAATGTAGTCTGCAAGATAGCTTGCGTCACTAGCAATCCCTGAAAATCGGCCTGATCCCCAAGTGTGCAGCCAGGGAAGGCCGAGAAAGTAAAGTCCTGAAATTGGGGTGACGCCGCGATCGTGCCCCGGATAGCCTTTGCCATCAAAAACCGGAATTTCGATCCAGCTAAAATCGCTTTTGTAGCCCGTACACCAAACGACGGCGCTAATATTCGCCGTTTCACATTCAGTTTTCGCCTCGTCAGGTTGCCAAACAGGGCGATACGGCTGCTCTACTGGAGCAGAAATGTTGTTCTTTTCAATGAAGGAATCGATCGTGCGTTTAATGCTTTCGGCAACTGCATCCGCCTGATCTAAATTCTGCTGCAAATCACTTCCAAATTCGAGTTTTTCAGACCCGATCGATTTCAATCTTCCATATAGCTGCATTCCTTCTAAAGCAAACTGCCGCAGATCAATTTCGCGTCCGCCATCGCGACCTGTTAAATAGTGATTGGCTTTAGCTCGGACTTTTTCTTTTTGCGGATGTTCTTCGATCGACAGGTCGTAATAGCCCATTTGATCGAGCCAATCGACAACATCTTTACCGCGATATCGACGGGGCGATCGGGGCGCGCTTCCCACCGATAAATGCACTTTTCGACCTGCCAAATGCAAATCTTCAGCAATTTGACAGCCCGACTGTCCGGTTCCGACGACTAATATTTCTCCTGCTGGAAGTAGCTGAGAATTCTTGTATTCAGAAGAGTGAATTTGGGCGATCGATTCCGGCAAACGTTCGGCAATTCTGGGCACTTTGGGAAGGTGATATCCCCCAACTGCAATCACAATTTGATCGGCGGTGAATGTGCCGATCGAAGTCGTTAATTCAAATTGATTGGCCTCAGTTTTGCGGACGCTTGCAACTTCAACGCCTTCCTTTAAGGGTGGATCAAATACCGTCGCGTAGCTTTTCACATAGTTTACAATCTCATCTTTTCGCATAAATCCATGCGGATCATTACCCGGATAAGGATATCCCGGTAGGCGACATTGCCAGTTGGGTGTGACTAGGCAAAAGGCATCCCAGCGCTTCGATCGCCATGCATAGCCGACTTCATGTTTCTCGAAAATAATGTGGTGGATGCCACGCTCCTTGAGACAATAGCTCATCGAAAGCCCAGCTTGTCCGCCACCCACGATCGCCACGCTGTAGTGATTCATTCTGTTTTCTAGCTTTGTATTGCCAGCCTATAAAACTGTTTCGGTGAATGGTTGTGTTTCTAGCTACAAAAGTCAGAAGTCTAACGATAAGTTGGGTGTCGATCGATCCACTCAAAATGTTCCTGAAGCAACCTACCAAAATCAACAGGTTCTACTTCAAGAAATTATTGAATCCAGCCATTCACGATCGCCAAGTGAACCGCCTGATAGCGCGTTCGCGCCTTGAGTTTTGACAGGACATTATTCATGTGAAACTTAACGGTGCTTTCGCTGATAATCAAGCGATCGGCAATTTCGCGATCGCGGCATCCCTGCGTCAAAAGTGTCAAAATCGTTCGTTCTCGATCGGAAAGTTGTGTTTCAGCAGTGCGATCGATTCCCCAAGTTTGATGACGATTAACGGCTTCAACGGCCTGCCGCAACTGTTCGGAACTGCTCGACAAATTAACGCAGGCTTGAATACCTTGGGGCAGCGTTTGAGCCTCTTGCTGAATCCAAATAATTCGATCTGCGGAAGGAATTTGCGAAACATCATCAGTTAACAGCGGAATTTCGCGATCGCTGCGGCTGCAAACCGCTAGACCAGCGGAAATTGCTAGCTGCGTAAAGGCGGATTGCAGAATCGATCGATGACAGGCAATTCTTAAAGCTGTGCCCAAGGGGGGCAGATCGATTGGAACGCTCAAGACGACCTGAAGCGATCGTCCGTTTACATCAATTTGCGTTTGAAACACTCCGCCTGCACTTGCAGCGATCGCACCTAGCAAATTCAAGGCAGGCTCGATCGCATCCATAACAGGAGGCACGATCGCCTCTAGTGTCACGGTTAATTCGGTGTAAACTAGCCGACAATAAGTGCAGTTTGCTTCGTAGAGAATTTGCGCCGTTTGTAGAAACAAATAGGTGGCAGACAGCGAAAGCGGTCGCTCGGTTCCAACTAAAGCTAATCGCGTTGAACTCAGAATGCTGGCAATTTGATCGGACAAAGGTAGGTGAACGATCGAGCGATTGGCGAGCGAAAGTTGCGCTTCTTTTTGATAGTGAATGGCCGTTTCTAGCGCGATCGTGACCAGCGTACAGAGCGTTTGCAGCACTTCCAAAAATTCGGGTTCCAAGGGCTGATGGCTGAAGATTGCCAACACGCCAAGCCACGTTTTCTTTGGATGGCTAACGGGTAGCCTGCAAAGCCGCGATGTTGTGGGCAATCGCCCATTCTCGATTGCCGACCCAAGGTTCCGCTGCCAGATTATTGCTTAGAAAGAAACGCGATTTGAGCAATTT
>JAAUTJ010000523.1 GCA_012031475.1 Leptolyngbyaceae cyanobacterium SM1_3_5
CGCAAGGTGAACGCAATGGTGGCGATGGTGACGAATTTGGCGCAAAAGAGCGGCCAGTTGCCCAATCTGGTTCAGGACGGTGTGCCGCCAGAAATGGCCGAGCCAGAGCTAGCAGCCGCCGCGTCGTAGTTCGATCGCAGTCCGAGTGGGGATCGCTGACGCTCGTGAAACGATCCCCGCTGGAACACTACCCTCTAGGAGGGTTGCACCCGTCAATTTCCTGCCGTACAATAGAGCCTCGAATTGTGAGTAAGAAACTGCGAGGAGGGTTCTATTCCTGAACCACTAACCCTGACCGTTAGCTTGAGAGGCACCCGCGAAGTCAGGGAGAATTGCCAACTTTTTCGTCTCGCAGGATTGTTGGATGCCTTCTCTGAACCAACCTTCCGCAAGGCGATCGACAAATTTGTCGAAGAAGGACCCCCCAACTTTGTCCTGGATCTGTCACAAATTGATTTTGTGGATAGTTCTGGGTTGGGCGCACTGGTGCAACTTGCCAAAAAAGCGCAAGGCGCGGGCGGGCTGCTGCAAGTCGTTACCAATCCCCGCGTGACGCAAACCGTGAAAATGGTGCGCCTGGAGCAATTTCTGGCGCTACAGCCCTCGGTTGAAATTGCGCTCGAAAACCTGAAAAAATCCTAGAGCAGGCTCTCTCTTGACAGCAGGGCAAGCCTGCCTAGGCACTGTCAGTTCTGTCAAGGGGCTAGGTTGGAGCAAAAACAGGCTACGTTAGCGATCGCAACTGCTCTCGTCACTGACGGGTCGCGATCGCTGTTTGATCCTGTCTCGGTACGGCAGCTTTCTCCGGCTGCGCTGGCCTACTTTGGGGATGCAGTCTATGAACTTTTGATTCGCGCTGCGTATTTGTTACCGCCGCAGCGCCTCCAGCGCTATCATGAGAAGGTTGTCGCCCAGGTGCGAGCCGAAAGTCAATCGGCTCATCTCAAGTTGCTAGAGCCGCACCTCACTTCAGCCGAAGCTGACATTGTTCGGCGTGGGCGCAATGCTGCATCGAGTCGATCGAACCGTCGCGATGCAGAAACCTACCAGCGAGCCAGCAGCCTCGAAACCCTGGTTGGCTACCTCTATCTGTGCGATCCTCAACGTCTAATGCAGTTGCTCGCGCATCTGCCCCTTGATTCTTCGGTAGAACCGTAAAGTTTTTTGACTATTCAGCGGCGCGTGCTTCGATCGAGTGCGCGGCGATTCTTTTTCTGGAGCATGACCTCAATGGCCGCTAAACCCTCTCGTCCCCGCACTCAATCCCCGCGCCCCGTAACTGGCGATCGCAAACCAGCCCGCACAGGCGACAAGCGGGAGGGTGGCTATCGTCCCAAAGAAGGCGGATATCGCCCGAAAGAAGGTGGCTACCGTCCAAAAGGAAGGCGGATATCGTCCCAAAGAAGGCGGATATCGCGACGCCGATCGCCGCCCTGAACGCCCATATCGGGACGATCGCGCCGATCGCCCCGAACGTGCTTACCGCGACGAGGCTCCCAAGCGACGCGATCGCCCAGAAGTGCGAGTCGATCGCGTCCGGCGCGACGATCGGACTGCGGGCGATCGCCCTTACCGCGATCGCAACGAATCGAATGGCGGCTACCGGGATCGATCAAACGATTCCCGCCGTGACGACCGTAATCACTCCGATCGTCCCTATCGCGATCGCGATGACAATCGATCGGGGCAATCTTATCGAGACGATCGAGGCGCACCCAAGCGAGTTCGTTCTGAATATTCGTCCGATCGTCCGCGCCGTGAGCAATTTGACGATCGCCGCTCAGACCGTAGCAATCGATCGGATGCTGCCATTTCTGCACCGATCCTCAAAGGTGGACATTTTGAGGTAGAGGTTGCGCCGATTCGCAAGGATGGACATTTTGAGGTGGAGGTTGCGCCGATTCGCAAAGCGATCGTCCTGCCTGATGTTGAGTCAGAAGCAGCAATCTCCGTTGATGAAGCGGATTTCCAGACTGAGGATGAACCTGCGGCGGCTCCTGCCTTGTTTGAGCAGGGTGATTCCGATTTGATTTATGGACGGCATACGGTTTTGGCTGCTTTGGAGAGCGATCGCACCCTCAATCGCATCTGGGTCTTGCCGCGTCTGCGCTACGATCACCGCTTTCACGGCCTGCTGCAAGCTGCAAAAGCCAACGGCAGCGTCATTGATGAAGTCGATCCCAAGCGTCTGACGCAGATCACCGATGGCGCGAATCATCAAGGCATCGCTGCCCAAGTCGCTGCCTATGCGTATGTTGAGCTTGAAGATTTGATTGAGCAGGCCAAAGCCGCGAGTGAAAACCCGGTTTTGGTGATTGTGGACAGCATGACCGATCCCCACAATTTGGGGGCGATCGCTCGTAGCGCAGAAGCGCTGGGCGCTCAAGGCATGGTGATCCCGCAGCGTCGGGCAGTGGGGATCACCTCAACAGTGGTAAAAGTGGCGGCGGGTGCGCTGGAGAACTTACCGATTTCTCGCGTTGTCAACCTCAGCCGCGCCCTTGAAGCCCTGAAAGCTGCGGGATTCTGGATCTATGGAACAGCCTCAGATGGCAGCCAACCGCTGCATACCACGCAGTTTACGGGAGCAACGGCGATCGTGGTGGGTTCAGAAGGTGACGGGCTGAGCCTATTGACGCAGAAAAACTGCGATGCGCTCGTCTCAATTCCGCTGCGGGGCAAAACGCCCAGCCTCAACGCATCGGTGGCAGCAGGCATGGTGCTGTATGAAGTGTTTCGTCAGAGACAAGCTCAAGCTTTACCCTTGAGGACTTTGCAAAACAAAGTGCAACAGAGTATGACAAAGCTTGAACCTGTCTAAAACCTGACCATATCTGGGTCATTTACATCGCAACCGTAACAGAGCATGAAGGAAATTTGGGTCACACTCCTAGAAGCACTAGGCCAAGCTTGGTGGGTCGAGGTTATCACCGAAGCACCCCGCTGTACCTATTACTTTGGTCCTTTTGCCAGCGCTAGTGAAGCTGAAGCTGCCAGAGGCGGCTATGTCGAAGACCTAGAGCAGGAAAACGCACAAAACATTCGGGCGATCGTCAAGCGCTGCAAACCCGTCAGCCTGACGATCGAACACGAAGCCGAAACTGGCCGATCGGGAAAGCCAACATCGCTAATTAGCAGCCGCGCCTAGCTCGCCGCTTGTGCTGTGAAGTCGATCGCGGCTGGGTGCTTTTCCAGCCAGCGGTCGATATCTTGCTGGACGCGATTGGGAATTTCCCAAGGAAACAGGTGCGCCGTGTCGGGATAGCACTGCCAGTCGCACTGCGGCAAGTGGTGGGCGGTTTCCTGGCTGGCCGTAGCTGTGATGTGGCGATCGCACGCCCCAGCCAGCATCAGGCAGGGACATTCAACCAGAGTAAGATCCGCCAGTCGGTTGTAGCGCGTGGCAAGTGCCTGATTCAAGGCTTGATTTGCCGCTGCGGAAGTTTGCAAAAACGCGCTCATGCCTTCGTGCGCCAGTCGCTCATAGGCGTGGACGTTGTGCTGCTGCAACAAATAGCGGTAGAGCGATCGCCGCCCAAACGTTTCAATGTTCCACTCCCAACTCGGTCGGACGCGATTAATCAGCGAGGCGATCCCCGTGTAAAGATTGTCCTGCCAGTCGATCGGCGGATGATTGCCGACCGGACGAGCGGCGGAGGCGACCAACACCAATCCTCGGATCCGAGTCGGATCCCTCAAGGCCAATTCCAACCCCAAGATCCCGCCCAATGACCAACCCAAAACTCCCAAATTGCCTGAGATTCAGGTGTTGGATCAAACCTTCGAGATCGTGCAGATGATCGATCATGCGGAAGGCAGCGGGGGCAGGACTGCGACCATATCCACGCAAATCGGGAGCGATCACCCAATGATCTGCTTGCAATGCCTCAGCAAAACCGATAAACAGTTCGCATTTCCAGGATGTCCATGCAATAGCAAAAAGGGCAGACCGTGATCACGACTGCCCCATTGACGGTAGAAAAGTGTCATCGCAAGATCACGTCCGAACGATTAAGCGGTGTGAACCGTCGCAGCAGGTGCCACCCGCTTCTCAGCCTTCACTTGCTGACTCAATGGTCAGATTGGTTTTGATTGAGGATCTGCACGATCCGCGTGACCGCAGCACTACCCAACAGAC
>JAAUTJ010000524.1 GCA_012031475.1 Leptolyngbyaceae cyanobacterium SM1_3_5
GGCAGGGCAGGACGAGCAAATTTGGAAATCGCGTGTTGGCAATCTCGCCAATGTTCAATCCGTTCGGCGGATTGAGATTTGAGAGGACGTTGACGGCCAACGTTCCCAAAATGGCGACGAGCGTAATAAGCGATCGAACCGTGTCGGCGCGAGAAGATTTCATGGCGCGGGCGATCGAGGGGTAAAGAAGACTTCGCTAATCAGTTTCTTGCAGTTGCCGCATTCTCGCAACCAAAAATCGATCGAGCTTTGTTAGAAGGCTTTCGCCTCATCCCCTAACTCCTTCTCCCCAGGCAGGGCTATTTCAATGTCAGTAGAGAGAAATCAACAACCTCGCTGCGAGCAGGCGAGGAATGAAATAACCTTTTTTGTAGCAGAACTGACGCCGCAAGCGGTGGGAAATTTATCCTCATGAAACCCAAAAAAAACCCTTGCTCTTCTGCAATCTGTAGCATAAAACACATCAAAAAAGGTGGCGCAAGACCTCATAGCTTTGAACCAGCGATCGCTGAAATTGAATCGTTTCGTCGTTCGATCGCGAAAATCTAGCGGGTGCATCGAGAGTATTTAGCGAGTTCTTATTTGGTATCAGCACTGCAATTTCAAGTTCAGTGTGACCACAGTGGAAATTTTCAAGCTTTAAGATCGACGGGTAAACTTGAGCGGCCAAAAGGCAGAAATACCTGCTTACTTTTGCGAAGTTTCTGTTACGTACTGTAAAAAGCAAGCTGCTCTTCCCCAAAAGTGACGCACTATTTTAAACAGAGTGTTTATCCGCTGATGCAATATCAAACTTGCTTGAGTTTGCTCATGCTTTAGAGTGTTGACGCTGCGAATAATTTCACTCACACTCCCTGAAAATCGATCGTGACTGAGTTAAATGCTTATGACACCCAAATCTTCTTTGTTGAACTTCTTTGATCAGTCCTACATTATCAACCTGCCAGAGAGAATCGATCGCCGGAGAAAAATGAAGCAGGAACTTAAAATGCTTGGCCTTGTTGAGCCATCACGAGTTGCTTTTTTTTCGGCAATTAAGCCTGCTGACAAAGGAGATTTTCCTGGCTTGGGAGCGAGAGGCTGTTTCTTGAGCCATCTGGCTGTACTGAGGGAGGCAGAGCGCAAAAATCTCGACAACGTGCTGATTATGGAAGATGATTTGCTGTTCACTCGCTTCTTAATTCAGCAGCAAGATGAGATTGTCAATGAGCTACAGCAATTGAATTGGGATATTGCTTATCTTGGACATGGCGAGAATTTGGTTGGCAGCACAAAAGGAGTTTTTCAAATTTACTCTCAGCCGTTAATTCTGGCTCATTTTGTTGCTTTCAATCGCAAAGCGATCGCCCAAATGGTCGATGCTTTGGAAGCAGTCTTAAGCCGTCCGCCCGGACATCCAGATGGCGGTCCGATGCATGTGGATGGGGCATACAGCACGTTTCGGATGCAGCATCCTGAAATTACGACGCTGATTGCCAATCCCAGTCTGGGAACTCAGCGATCGTCCCCTAGCAACATTACAGGCTACAAATGGTTTGAAACAGCGCCCGTTCTTGCTCAGCTAGTCGGCGTGGCTCGCAGCGTGAAAGACTTGCAGAAACGTAAGACTTTCACTTGATCATTTAACTGGTTCATTGAAGCGCAGTTCAGGCTGGCAGGCGATCGCTGTCACATCTGATTAAACGCCCGTTCGTGACCCTGCACCAACCATCGTTTTAGCACTGTCAAGGTTTTCTGAGTCGGCTGCGGTTAAGTCCGGCTCAGATTCTTGCAGATGCTTTTCAAGCAGCGCTAGATTGCGAATATTCGACTTGAAGTAGGCATCAAAAATATCGCCCGCGATCGGAACGGTTCCCACAACGGCTTCTAAACCGATGTTAAAAATCATCTTTTGCAGCGTTTTTCCAGGTAGGTCAAACTGCGTTGCTAGATAAATCAAATATGCAGAAAAAGCCGTATCGACGATATCGCCCGCGCCCGGAATCAGGCCAATAATCGGGTCAAGTCCGAATCGAAATCCGGTGAACGGAATGCGAAAGGAACTGTCTAACAAGCGGCTCAGTTTACGAATTCGATTGAGCGTCGCGAGGCGTTGTACGGTATTCATCCGGCAGCAGAATAAAATTGATATTTCTACTTTGACAAGTTGCAAATCAATCCGCCCAGTCTCGCAAGAGAGAATTTGCTTGCCTATCAAAAGAAGTAGCGATTTTCACAAGGTCGCTCTTACGAAGGATGTGGAACCTGAGGCGATCGATCGATGATTCGCACGAAATGCTATTGGAGCGCAATTATGGCGAATTTGGTAGAAACAGCATCGCAGGCCGGATCGTTCACCACTTTACTGGCCGCCGCCGAAGCTGCCGGACTCGTCGATTTTCTGAAGGGACCAGGTCCGTTCACGATTCTTGCGCCGACGGACGATGCATTTGCCGCACTGCCAGAGGGCACGGTGGACGCGCTGCTGCAAGATGTGCCCAAGCTGAAGCGGATTTTGATGTATCACGTTTTGGCCGGAGAAGTGCTGGCCGAAAATTTGGCCGAATTGGAAGAAGCCGAAACTGAAGAAGGCTCGATCGTGGCGATCGAGCATGGCGACACCCTCAAAATCAACCAAGCCACCGTCACAAAAACCGACATCCTAGCTGACAACGGCGTGATCCACATCCTCGACGGCGTAATCATGCCCGCTCTGCTGGCAGGTGGCACTTAGCTGGCAGGTGGCACTTAAATGAACCGCAATTGAATCGGCGTAGCTGAAACCAAATAGCGAACGCAGAAAATAGCAAACGCAGAAAAAAGTTTGTCACGTTTGTCGATGGAACAAGTTCCGCAAGCTAAAGCGATCGCGACACCCCAAACGGACGCCGCGATCGCCTTTTCGTAGGCTAGATCACAAGCTTGAAAAAGCTGCTGGACTGGATTGGCATTTTCAGCGATCGCTTTCATTCCGGTAGCCGCCGTTGTCTTCCCCCGCAGATCGGAAAAATTCGGTAGCATAGGAGAGGCAGCCGTCAGCAGCGATCGCCTGAGTATTCTTTGGTGGGTGGTCTAGGTGTGCCTGCCTGTGTGCGTCAATTTCGGTTAAGCTTTAGGCCGCATCCTGTCATCGCAAATCTCTACTGTGCAAGTGTCAGATGTTTAACGCCACTGAACTGCTTATCGATCACTTTGTTGCCCTGCTCAAGGAAGGCTATCGCCGCACCTACGGCGGGCTAAACTCCGACTATGAAGACATCATTGGCTGGGTGGGCAGCATGGCGCTGGAGAATATTGCCAACAGTGATGCCCTCTACCACAATGTCGAGCATTCGATCTTGGTTACGCTGGTCGGGCAGGAAATTCTGCGCGGTCGCCACATTCGCGAGGGCGGTGTCACCAGCGAAGACTGGCTGCATTTCATTATTTCGCTCGTCTGCCACGACATTGGCTACGTCAAAGGCGTTTGCCGCAAAGATCGAGAGGGCTGGTACGCAACCGGGCAGGACGATGAAATGATTCCTTTGCCGCCCGGAGCCTCAGATGCTGCCTTAACTCCGTACCATGTCGATCGCGCTAAGCTGTTCATCAACGAGCGATTTGGCGGTCATCCCCTCATTGAATCAAAGCAGATTATTCGCAACATTGAGCTAACCCGCTTTCCCGTGCCCAAAGAGGGCGACCACCAAGACACGATCGAATATCCTGGCTTGATCCGCGCCTCCGACCTGATCGGACAGCTTAGCGATCCGCGCTACCTAAAGAAAATTAGCGCTCTGTACTACGAATTTGAAGAAACAGGCGTGAACAAAGCACTTGGCTACAAAAATCCCGACGATCTGCGCCTCAACTATCCCCGATTTTACTGGGGCGGCGTTTATCCCTACGTCCAACATGCCCTGCGCTATCTTAAATTGACGCAGCAAGGCCAGCAGGTGATCGCCAACCTCTACTCGAATGTGTTTACGGTCGAACACAACGACGAGCTATCGAAAATTGCAGGAAGTTTGGCGAACTGAAGCGATCGCCTTATAGCCCTACGCAAGTACGTTAGGACAATGCTTAAACGCGGCATCCACACAATCGCGAAAACTGTCAAACTCACTCATGCGCTGTCGCATCCAGTTCTTCAAAACGCTCCACCACCGTTCAATCTT
>JAAUTJ010000525.1 GCA_012031475.1 Leptolyngbyaceae cyanobacterium SM1_3_5
CTACCGGGAACGTAAGCAAACCGGGGGACATTTTTTCTGTCCCCCTGCGAAGCGATCGCCCTCCTATCCGCCCAAAGCTTGCCGCACTCGCTGCACAATCACAGCGGGGCGAAACGGCATCAGCACATAGTCAAACGCACCGATCGACTTCACCGATTCCGCCAAGTCTGGACGGTTCAGCAGCGCGATCGCCAGCGTTTGCTTCAGCAGTTTGACTCCGAGCCGCTTCAGCAAATCTACGCAGTCGCCATCCTCAAGCTGTTCGGCCAGCAGCAGCACTCGCGCCTTGACTTGAGGCGATCGCCCTTTAAGCTGATCAACCGCAATTTTGCCGCTTTGCAGCCAGCGCGTTTGATAGCCGCGTGTTTCCAAGGCTTGCAGCAGGGCGCGAGTCGTGTCGTCATCGGGTGCCACCAGCAGCACATCGACCCAGTTTTCACCTCCGGGCGGCTGCCACTCGACCGACAAAACGCGATCGCGTCCGGCCAGCTTCGCCCGATACAGTGCCGCGTCAGCGGTGCGATACAGCATTTGCAGGTTTGTCCCGTCAATCGGATATTGAGCGATTCCAGCGCTGAACGTGACAAACAGCAAGTCGCCGCTCAGCGATTCCAGCGACATCGATCGCCACTCTTCCAAAATTTCGGCCAGCCGCTCATGTCCCGCTGCTCGGTCGATCCCGTACATCCCCACGACAAATTCCTCGCCGCCCCACCGCGCCACCACATCGCCCGATCGCACCTTTTGCTTAAGGAACTGGGCAAACTGCCGCAGGACGCGATCGCCCTGCAAGTGACCGTACTCGTCATTCACCTGCTTGAAGTGGTCAAGGTCAAGCACCGCCAAACACAAAGGCTGCTGCGACTGTGGGGCAAGCTGAAGCAGTTGGTTAAAACGCCTGCGTTGCCTGCTGGCGGTTGGCGATGCCCGTCAGCACGTCGGTTTCGGCTTGCGCCCGCAAAAGCTGACTGCGCTTGAGACGGTTGAGGACGCGCAGGGAAATTTCTGCCGGATCGATCGGCTCAAACAAGCAGTCGTCCGCGCCCGCCTGAAAGACCTGCTGCACCGTTGCCGCATCATTCCCAGCCGCCAGAAACACAATCGGCAGCCAGTTCCACTGCGAATCTTGCCGCACCGACTGACAGAGATTCGCGCCGCTGACGATCGGCAAATCAACATCCAGAATCAGCAGATCTGGCTGAACCGCTTTGAGATGCTCCCAAAACTGCGCGGCATCAGCGAGACAGGTGAGTTGCAGTCCTTGTGGCTCCAAAATCGTTTTCAGCAGGGCAAGTCGCTCAGCATCCGCATCAACGGCGAGAATGCTGGCGATCGGCTGCGAGGCGGGCTGAAGCAAATCCATCACCGATCGCAACACCTGAGTTGGGGACATCGGCTTTTGCAGAAATAATTTGCCGCCAAACTGCACGGCAGCAACGCGATCGATCGATCGATCCTGAGCGGAAAAATCACTAGTTCCGCTGCTGTCGTTTGCACCTGACTGAGCAGCGCGGCAAATTGTTCGGCGTTCGATCGCGCCACGATCGGATCGAGCAGAACCACAGCTGGATTCTGCCGCAACTGCGACTGCGCCAATTTCAAATCGATGGTCAATCAGGGCACGAATTTTCCAGGGACGCCGTCTTCCGTCACCCAAAGCTTTTGCGCCAGATCAAAATCAAAATCTACAATCAGCAAGAGGGGCTGATCGATCGAAAGTTCTTCGGGCGGAGGGGTCGATCGCTGGCCGCTCAGTTCTTGACTTAAGGCTGTCACAAGCTGCTCAGCCCAATCTGCCCAGCGCCACTGCTGCGTCAAATCTTGCAGTTCTGATTCCAGCAGCGCTTCAAGCTGATGAGCAAATCGCGATCCTTCCTCAAAGCCAAACGTGCCCAGCGATCCGGCCAGCTTGTGCGCGGTTTGACTGGCTTTTTGCCGCTGCGCTTCGTCCAGGCTGCCCGATCGCAACTGCGCGATCGCCTGCTCTAGAAATTGGACGCGCTCAAAACTGACGCTTTTGGTGCGCTGCCAAATTTTCCGCAACGGCAGCATCCAGCGTCGGGGCAGGGGCGATCGCCGCTTCCGTCCGGGCGATCGGCTCGTCCGCATGGAGGCGATAGCCCTGCCCGTAGATCGTTTCGATTAGATCGGGAACCCCAGCAGCTTTGAGTTCGCGGCGAACATTTTTGACGTGCGATTTGACCGTATCTTCGTCCGGCGGATCTTCACCCACTGACCAAAGCTGATCGACAATTTCGCGACGGCTGAAGACGCGCTGCGGCTGCCGCATGAACAGTTCCAGCAGCAGATATTCCTTGCGGCTAAACTGAAGCAGCGATCCGGCATAGCGCACTTCTCTGGTATTCGGATCAAGCTGCAAGCCGCCACAGGCTAGAACGGGCAAAACCGACGTGCTGCCGCGCCGCAGCAAAGCGCGAATTCGGGCGGCGAGTTCTTCGACGTTAAACGGCTTGACGACGTAATCATCCGCGCCGCTGTCGAGTCCCATCAGCTTGTCGGTCGTGGTGTCGCGAGCGGTCAGCAGCATCACCAGCACTTGACTTTTGCGCTGCCGTAAACGGCGACAAAAGCTGATCCCGTCGATTTTGGGCAGCATCACGTCGAGCAGCACCAGATCATACGGATAGCTTTCGATCAAATCCCAGCCTGCTTCGCCATCGATCGCCACATCGACCACATAGTTTTGTTCCACCAAAACGGCGGTTAAAACCTCAACAATGCTCTGGTCATCTTCAACGAGCAGAATCCGCATACCCTAATCAGAAAGTGCGATCGATTATTCAAGCAATCCAGGACGGTCGTTCGATCGCGCTCAAGCCACTGAGCATTTTGTTGCCAACAGAGAAAAATGCTCAGCTTTACAGCATTGACGCGATCGTGGCTATTGTGACACCGCTACTGCATGTAATACCTACTGCATGTAATACCTACTGCATGTAATACCTACTGCATGTAACACTGCTACTGCAACCGTCTTGCCACTGACGGTTGCAGACTGGCGACGGTGCAGACTGGTGACGGTGCAGACTAGAACTGCAAAACAGAGTAAGCGCCAAACTCAGCAACGCAAAGCTTTGACGATCGACCCGCGAGAAATCAGCCTTACGCAGTTAGTTTACTCAATTCCGCAGGAGTCATTTCAGCTTCACCAAGTCTTGATCTCGGTTTAAAGTTGCTGCAATGCCAGAGTTGCCTCTTCACTTGTTCATGACAGACAGGGCGGGCTGAAGCAAACTGTATCTGCCAAAACAATTCGAGAGGCGGGAACAAATTCGATCGCTGGTGAAATGTCTCCCCAGGTTTTGCACTTTTGCTCGCTAGATTAAATACAGTTCAAGAGTGACACGGCTGCTCCCGCTCCAAAGGTTCCCAGGAGCGGGAAGCTTACTTCCTATAGCGGCCTTACAGCGACCCTCTGCTTTAATCCCCGCCACTCACCTCGAACGCAATTTTCAGTTTAATTTCCTGTTCGTCCATCACCGCTGCACCCAGCGCGATCGCGGTTATGCTAACGCCACTCATCAGCAGTCAGCTTGTGACCCCGTTCAAGTTTTGGCACGAAGACCGCATCCAAACCGGAATGCACTTCCGCAACGACCTCTTTCAAGCGGTAGCTGTATGCACTGCTCCCCAACGTCAAAAAGCCTTTGAATTAGCCTGGAAACTGTCGCAGCAGCACGACGACGACGCGATCGTTATGACGGCGAGCGCCACGCACTATTGCGTCTGGATGAAGATTCGCAGCCGCGATCGCGCTTTGGCCTGCTAGGGCGTGGTTTAGAACGTTCGATCGCTGCGTTGTGGGTTTGTGCCCCCTTGTATCTTAGAAGCAGAGCAGTAGACCGATTCCCCCCTGATCTTCAAAGGTCGAGATTTAGTCTAGGTCGCTGCTTGCTCATTCAACCCAACTCGAACAATCGCCAGGGTCTTGAACCCGTATCGGACAAGGTAGAGTGCAGAGTGAGTGTTCTAAAGATGGACTAGGGCGTGTCATCAATTAGGTAAGCTGGGGTAAGCAGTATCTCATCCAAGCAGACTTCAATGACAACCCGACGCTACGCTCTGCGCGATGACCAGTGGGAGCGAATCAAGGATTTATTACCTGGA
>JAAUTJ010000526.1 GCA_012031475.1 Leptolyngbyaceae cyanobacterium SM1_3_5
TGCGTATTCGGCAAGTCTTTCGCCTGCTCTCGAATCTCGTGCATCGGTTTAGCAAATCGCACTGGGATCGCCGTTGCCGTATTGCTAAGCAGCAAATCTCTGGGCAGTTCACCTAAGAACAAAGACGCGCTAGCAGGCTCACGATTGCCATACAACCGCCGTTCGCGAGCATAAGTCAAAAACAACCGTTCTTGGGCGCGAGTAATTCCCACGTAGGCAAGACGGCGCTCTTCTTCAATCGCAACTGGGTCTTCGAGCGATCGAAAATTAGGAAACAAACCTTGCTCCATTCCAACTAGAAATACAACCGGAAATTCCAGTCCTTTGGAGGAATGCAGCGTCATTAAAGACACTTGCTCTTTTGATTCTTTCAGGTTGTCTAGTTCGGAAGCTAGCGAAGCATTCGCCAGAAACAAAGGCAAGTTTACGTCTTCATTTTCCTCTTCAAACTGCAAAACGGCGTTGTAAAGTTCCTGCACGTTTTGAATGCGATCGGCAGCTTCATCGGTGTCTTGCGTTCTCAAATCTCTTAAGTAGCCAGATTCTTCTAAAAGCTCCTGAACGATCGCAGAAGCCGAAGTATTGTCCACCTTTTCTTGTAGGCTCTGAATCATTCGAGCAAACGCAAGTACGGGCTTGGCCGATCGCCCCGCTAGAGACTGCACTGAGGTTTCATCCGAGATAATTTGCCACAGCGAAACATTTAATTCACGAGCGGCAGTTTCCAATCGATCGATCGTGGATTTGCCAATTCCCCGACGCGGCGTATTAATAATTCGCTTCAGGCTGAGTGTGTCAGAAGGGTTGGCGATCGCTCTCAGGTAAGCCAAAACATCTTTGATTTCTTTGCGATCGTAGAAGCGCAATCCACCGACCACCGTGTAGGGAATTGCATAGCTGACCAAGACTTCTTCAAACGATCGCGACTGAGCATTGGTTCGATAAAGAATCGCAAAACTGCCATAGCTTAAATCAGGATTGGTCAGTTCAAGCTGGCGAATTTGGCCGATCACATAATTGGCTTCAGCAATTTCATCATCGGCGCGAAAACAGAAAACCGATTCGCCTGAATCGCGAGTCGGGCGCAGAATTTTGTCAATGCGTTCGGTGTTGTTTTCAATCAGGTGATTGGCAACTTGTAGGATATTTTCAGTCGATCGATAGTTCTCCTCCAGCTTCACCATTGTCCGCGTATCGTCATCCGGCAAACTATCACCAAAGTCATCTTGAAAGTCCATCAGAATGCGGAAGTCAGCCATTCTAAACGAATAGATCGACTGGTCAGCATCACCAACAACGAAGATCGATCGATTATTCCAATCGCCAAAGCTTTTCGAGTCTTCGCCATTCGTCACCAGCAGGCGAATCAAATCGTACTGTGTGCGATTGGTATCTTGATATTCGTCTACTAAAATGTGGCGAAAGCGGCGATGCCAATAACCTAAAACCTGTTCATTTTGGCGAAATAGCTGGACAGGAATGAGAATGAGATCATCAAAGTCCAGCGCATTGTTTGCAGCAAGTGCGGCCTGATATTCCGAGTAAACATTGGCGATGACGCGACCGCGATAGTTGGGCTGTTCGCGCTCTAGATCGGCGGGAGTCCAGCCTTGATTTTTGGCGTTGCTGATTGCATAGCGAACCGATCGCGGGTCAAATTTCTTATCATCCAAATTAAGCTGATTCTGGACAATATCTTTCACCAGACTTTGGGCATCCGACTCGTCAAAAATTGAAAAATTGCGGTTCCAGGTGCGGCCTTGGGCGTCCTGATATTTCTCAATGTCAAAGCGCAAAATTCGAGAGCAAAGCGCGTGAAACGTGCCGATCCACAGTTCTTTGGTGATCGATTTGTAGACTTGCGATCGCAACCGCGTTTGCTCTAGCATCGGCAATTCTTCCAGCCGTTTACCGTGCTTGGAAAAAGCTTCTCGATCGGCAAATAGCTTCTCGATTCGCTCCTTCATTTCCCGTGCAGCTTTGTTCGTAAACGTCACTGCCAAAATATTTTCAGGGTCAACGCGATGCGTCAGAACCAGATTCGCGATTCGGTAGGTGAGCGCTCTGGTTTTGCCTGATCCCGCACCCGCCACAACCAGCAAAGGGCCGCAAAAATGCTCAACCGCCTGCCGCTGCGAAGGATTGAGATGACTAAGAAAGCTGGTAGTTTGGGTCATGGGTGGCTGGACGTGAGCGATCGCGTGTCTAGTCAAGAGTATCGAAAATTCGATCGATTTGGGCGAAAGCGGCGGAACGGCTCCCGCTTAAACAGCGGCAAAACACAGCAATTTTGTTCAATCCGATCGCGCTTTGCCCGCCTAAACTGAATTTTGATTTGCTCGATCGAAACACATGGCCTTTCTCAAAGCCTTCCTTAAAGATTGTTCGGCATCGGCAGCGATCGCAGGCTTCGTCACCGTCTTGGTCGGCTTCACCAGTTCCGCCGTCATTGTCTTTCAGGCGGCTCAAGCGTTGGGCGCGTCTCCTGCCGAAATTGGCTCCTGGATGTTTGCGCTCGGCTTGGGCATGGGACTCACCTGCATCACTCTCTCGCTACGCTATCGCGTCCCGATCGTCACGGCTTGGTCTACTCCCGGCGCGGCGATGCTGATTACATCTGCCGCAGGCGTTCCTCTGACCGAAGCGATCGGTGCGTTCTTGATCTGCGGCATTCTGATTACGATCTGCGGTTTCACAGGCTGGTTTGAGCGGGCGATCGATCGGATTCCAATTTCGATCGCATCGGGAATGCTGGCGGGCGTCCTCCTGCGCTTTGGCCTGGATGTGTTCACCGCAATGAAAACCCAGTTTGTGATGGTGTTTGCGATGTTCTGCGTCTATCTGGTGATGCGTCGCCGCCTGCCGCGCTATGCCGTTGTGTCTGCCCTTGCTGTGGGGATCGCGATCGCCGCCCTCCAAGACTTGCTGAACCTGGAAACCGTCCGCCTGCAACTCGCCCAGCCAATCCTGACGCTGCCGCAGTTCTCGCTTCGAGGATTCATCGGCATTGCCCTCCCCCTGTTTGTCGTGACGATGGCCTCGCAAAACGTCCCCGGCGTCGCCGTCATTCGCGCTTCCGGCTACTCCGTGCCGATCTCACCGCTGATTGGCTGGACAGGAGCCGCCACGATCGCCCTTGCCCCCTTTGGCGCATACGCCCTCAACCTCGCCGCCATCACAGCCGCGATCTGTATGGGACGCGAAGCCCACGAAGACCCCAACAAGCGCTACATTGCCGCCGTCTTTGCCGGAATCTTCTACCTGCTGGTTGGCTTATTTGGCGCGACCGTTCACCGAAGTTTTTGCCGCCTTTCCCCAAGAGCTTGTGCTGGCGATCGCTGGACTCGCCCTTTTAGGCACGATCGGCAACGGCCTCGCCAGCGCCCTCAGCCAGGAAAAAGACCGCGAACCCGCCCTGATTACGTTTCTCGTCACAGCATCCGGCGTCGCGCTGTTTGGCATCGGTTCGGCCTTTTGGGGCTTGGTGGCGGGTGGGATGGCGATCGGGGTTCGGGGGGTTAGGGGTTAGCGATACCTCCAAAAAATTCCAAGCTCGATCGCATTGCTTCATTTTTTGCCCCACCTCTGGGAATATTGTCTCCAGTGTTATAACGGAGGCAAAAATGCCCAGAACCCCCAGCGAAATCGCCGTCTACATCATGATGGAAGGCGGCCACCGCGAAGAAGTCCGCTTTCCCACGATCGAAGACTTCCAAAAATGGTACAGCGGTCAGCTTGTGCCCAAAGCCAGTTCCGACGAATTCATCAGCGTCCCAATCAAAAATATTCAGGGCGAATACATGGTCGTGCGCCCCTCTCGCGTCATCAGCATCCGCGTGGAACCGATCTATGCAGGCAGCGTCGATCGCTACTAAAAACCCGGAATGCTGAAACGATTCGCCCTGTTCACGCTCAGCCTGTTTGCCGTTCTGCTGCTGACGTTGCCCGTTCGATCGCAGGCTCCTGTCGTCCTGCAACCTGCAACTCCCACGAGATCGCACCAGACGGAGCCGACTCGCAGCAGCAGGCCAATCGCCGAAGCGCTGATTCGATCGGATCGAACACTCCCGTCGCCTACTTCGTCAAACTGCCGAAGCCGAAGGCAAGACTAGTCGAACCTTGGCAA
>JAAUTJ010000527.1 GCA_012031475.1 Leptolyngbyaceae cyanobacterium SM1_3_5
AGATGTCCCAGTTCCTTGGAAGGGTGGACGGGTGGCAGTTGCAGTCCGGCGACGACGCTGCTGGACTCGCGATACATGTTGCCGTCCGGCAGATTCACGTCAAACAGATGCACTTTTTCGTAGCGAGCCAGTTCTTCGCCGCTAGTTCCCACCAGCAAAGCGGTGTTGTGAACTTTGCCATCGCGGGCAGGAACCGGAAAGCCGCCGCCCAACAGCGTCACCTGATGCCGCTGCGCCATGATTTTGAGAAATTTTTCGCTTTCCTGAGCGATCGCATCAGCCTGAGCGATTTTGCTGTCTTCGTCGCCCAAAAACGAAAAGTTTTCGGGCAGGCAAACCAGTTCTGCACCGCGCCGCACCGCTAAGTCAATTAAGTCTTCCGCTTGGGCAAGATTTTTGTGGAGGTCGGGAATGCTGTTCATTTGAACGGCAGCGGCAAGATAAGACTTCATGGCAGGCAACAGATGACAAAAAGAAAAGGACAAAACCTATCTTTAATTTTCTCTGATATCGGTACAGGCTGATGCAGGTTCTCTATCTGAAGACAGAGAAAATCGCAATTTTGGGGGCGATCGCCGCTTTTGAACTCAAAAATTGCGCGTGTCAGCCACTTTGTTGCAATCTTTAGCGAAAGTTGCGTTTTTGTTTGTTTCCGTGAAGCGGAGGTGAACTTGAGCGCGAGACCCTTTGCGAACTGCTGGTTCTTCCGATTAATCTGGGAAATCGAGACGAGTCCAGTGGCACTGCTGAACATTCAGCACTTTTGACTCTACGGGTTGCCTCTCGTTGTTGCGTTTTTGGGTGCAGTGATATAGCGCAAGTTCGATCGCTCATTCAAGCATCACAAATGACTCGTTGCTTTAATTTAGCTGACCTTTCAGCTTCAATCAGCCTGTGAATGTTGGGCTGTGGCGATCGAGGCGAACAAAATCGAGGGCTGCATCTTTTGCTGACTAAATCGGCTTGCTGAATCGGCTTGCTGAGTCGGCAAGTCATACTTGCTGTTCTCCTTCGTTCTATCGAACCCATCTTGATTTGTACAGATGCCAGTTAACATGCCTCATTCCAATTCCTCTAGAATTTCTGACAGTCCGCTCAGCCTTCTAGAGCAATCGCGATTGTCCAATTTTCTTGCCGACTACAATCTTGAGCCAGAAGAAGTTACAACGCTGGTTGAACCTGTGTTGCGGGCAAAACAGCGCTGCCAAAAAAGTTCGTTCTACATCCAAGCAGTCACTACAGGCCGGATTTCGTTTCTCGCCTCGAATCTGACAGGTGTGCGCGAAATGCAGGTGACAGAGGCCGCTTCGCACTGGCTAATTGGCCGCGCTCCGACCTGCGCGATCGCCGTTTCCAACCCGCAACTGTCTCGCCGTCACGCCGTCATCGGCTATTCTGCTGAGGGCTTCTACATCACGGATGTCGGCAGCAGCAACGGCACTTGGGTGAACAAGCGCAAGCTGAGCGCGATGGAGCGGCAACTGCTGCAAGATGGCGATGTGATTCGGCTGGGCAGCCTGCGCGTCGAGTTTTTTGCCTTGACCAGCGATCGCAACTGCGAGATTGGCTCAGACATCACCTGCTGCTAATTCGTCATTCGCGGCTCTAGCCGTGCAGATAATTGACGATCGCTTCGGCAATCACGCGATTGCCCTCGGTGTCGATCGGCTGATTCGACTGGGGCGGCAATAGCGGTTCTTTCAGGAAACTCCAGTCGCCCTGAAAAATTCCGCAGGCTCGACGATGCGATGCCGAGCATGGGTGCGAATGCCGTCAATTAACAGGGTGGCCTCGGCAAAATCCGATCGCGTGATCGTCACAATTCCCGTTTTCTGACGGCAGGCTTCTGCAAACGTGCTGAATCCGGGCTTCGAGACAACCCGATCGCACAGCGGCATGAAGTCCACAGGCCGATAACGCGCATCGGTGATTTTGACCAAGTTGGGTAAATCTGGAGCCGATCGATCGAACGTGATGAACTGCCAGTCGGGGAAGCTCGCCAGATTGTGATAGGGAATGGCGTCGAGTCCCAAGCCGCCAAAGGTGAGCAGCGCGGTTTGCTCGATCGAGCGATTCAGGCCGAAGCGCGATCGCACCTCATCCAGCGGAAAGCAGGGCGACCCTCCGGTTAAGCCGACATCAATCGTTTCAGGAAAAGCCGACATCGATTCGTGGAACGGCAGGCGGTAGAGGCGATCGCACTGTCCGAAGCATTCGGCAACCCAGTCAGCCATTTCGACAAACTCGCCGCCCCAAGCGCGATAAATGTAGTCCCAGCCGAAATTGCTCACCATCCAGCAGGGCAAATCGGCGGCGTGGGCGATCGGTGCGGCCAGCGGTGGAATGTCAGCGAGAACCAAACCGACGCGATTTTGCCATAGGAATGTGGCCTCGGAAGCGACGATCGATCGAGCCTGCGATCGAATGTGTTTGAGCTTGTCGAGCGTGGCGGCTTTGTCCATTGTCAGGCTGTCACCTTGCAAAACGCCGACATCGAGAGCGCGGGGTCGATGAATGAAATCGCTCGTAATGTAGGATTCCAGCAGCCAGCGCGGAGCCGTCGTTGCGAGCATCACGAGGATTTCCGGGTCGAGCCGCTGCACTTCGGCCACGATCGAAGCAGTCCGAGTGGCATGTCCAAAGCCGTGATTGGTGACGGCAGCATAGAGAATCGGTTGCGGCATGGGGTGAGCGATCGAGCAGCGTTTCCCAATTTAATGCAAATCGGCGTCCCACACAGCCATGTAGATGCGATCGCGATCGTTACGTTCGATCGTGCCCTCAATGCCTCGGCCTGCGAAGTCGAACTGATTGGATTCTCGATCGCGCACCTGATCAAGTCCCTGCTCGATATCGCGGCTGAGCCTGCCGCCGATCATGCCGTTGAGCGTGACGCGCATAATATTTCGATCGACCGACTGCGCGAATGAGGCTTCCGTTTGGCGGACGCGATTGGTGTCGCGATCGTACAAATAGGCCAGCGTCACCTGTCCGGGTACGAGATCATATAAAGCAAACCGAGTGTTCGTCCAGCGTCCGCTACCCGTGCGGTTAGGTTCCCCTAGCGACGATTCCACTTCGCCTTCCGGTGTGCCTGTCGGAAATCCGGGCACAGGCTTATTCACCGGACTTTCCGGCTTGGGTGTTTCGGGTTCGGGCGGTTCCGGCTCAGAAGGAGTCGGGGATTCTTGAACGGGTGGCGGGCTGGGTTCAGGGGTTGGTGTTTCTTCAGGCGTTGCTTGTGGGGTTTCGGTTGCTTCTGGGCTGGGGGTCGGCTCGACGGTGGGCGTTTCAGTGGGCGCGGTTTCTTCGGGCGCAGATTGCGGATTGGGCGATCGCAACATCACAGCGGCGATCGCGGCGGCGGTGATGCCTGCGATCGCCACCAGCCCCAAAATTCCTAATGTCCGCCAAGGCGTTGAACTGGTTGCAGGCGGAATCGTTGCTACCTTGCGCGGCGGCGTTGCAACAGGCGTCGTTGCTTCGGGCTGATGACGCGAAGGAGCAGGCTGCTTGGGGGCGCGGGGCGCGACGGCAACGGTGGCGGCAGTGGCGGGAGGAGCCGTGATCTGAGCAGGCGGAGCCGTTCGGGAATCGGGCACGATCGCCCCATTGGGCAGCATGGTCAGCCATTCCGCGATCGACTGCGGGCGATATTTCGCCTCGACTGCCATGCCGCGCATCACGGCTTGATTGGTGGCCGCACTCAGTTCCGGACGCAGATCGCGAGGGGCGGGCATCGGCTGACGGCTGCGAAGAATCGAGGCGACGGGAACTTGAGCGGTTAGAAGGGTGTAGAGCGTGGCGGCTAGGCCGTAAACATCCGTTGCGGGAGTACGCTTTTCCTGAGAGACGTACTGTTCGATCGGCGCATATCCGACCGTGACAAGACTAGTGTGCGCCTGCGTGACTCCTGACGTGAATTCGCGGGCGATGCCGAAATCGATCAGCACAACTTCATCAGTTCCGCTGCGGCGCATGATGTTTTGCGGCTTCACATCGCGATGGAGCAGGCCGTTTTGATGGACGACTTGCAGGGCGGAACCGATTTGCCGAATATAGTGAATGGCAGTGGCTTCTGGCAGCGGCTTGTCGGGAAGGACGATCGCCTCCAGAGT
>JAAUTJ010000528.1 GCA_012031475.1 Leptolyngbyaceae cyanobacterium SM1_3_5
GCAATATCCACCACATCGTCTTTGAGCATTCGGCCTCGAATCGGCGCACCCAGCGTATTGAGGGCATTGGCAAAGCCGCTGGTTCCGGTCGTGTCGATCCGCATCACATCGGGAATGAACGCACCCAGCAGCGCATTGGCTCTGGCTTCGCTGTTGCCAAGTGCCAGCAGCGTCCGTTTGGCATCGTTGGCAACGGCAGTCGGAACCGTGCGGCTGGGCTGCGTCTGGTTGAAGAGCGCGTAGTTGCGCTGATTGGTGATCAGGGCTTCATTGATGCCGGGACGGGCAATCTGCTCCATCTTCATCAGGCGTCCGGTGCGGGGGTCGGGCGAGGCAATGCTCAGCCATGCATCAAAGGCGGTGGCATTGGTTTCGGCTTGCAGCAGACGACGCGGGATTCGCAGCACGATCGAATTCACGTTGTAGCCGCTGGCAAAATCGATCGCCGTTTCGGGTGGACGAAAGCCGACCGAGGGGCCGATGCCCAGCAGACCCGCCCGGACGCGGAAAAACTGCTCCACATCAAAGAAAAACGGGTCTTCGCGCAGTCCGGCAAAAGCGGTAATCACCCCACCCGGAACCCGGACTTGATTCAGCCTCGGACTGGTGGCGCTGCGTAGCGGCGTTGTCACCAAGGCTTGCCCCTGTGGAGTGCGCGAAACTGCTGTAGTGCGACCCTGCCGATCGATCGCCGTGACGGTGAAGCGCTGGCGCATGTTGCGATCGGGTGCGGTGAAGGTAAACCGCAGCGTCAAGTCGGGAACCGCAGTGGGAACGCCGTTGACGTTGTTGACGCGGGCAATATTGAAGTCGTATTGGGCTTGAGAGCTAAAGAAATATTGCAGCCGAGCCAGCGATCGCGGATTGGTATTCATCACGAAAATCAGATCGTCCGAGGTCACGCTCGGATTTTGATCGCGTTCGCGAAACACATACAAATCCGTCAGGCTCAGGGCGCGACTGCGCGTATCAATATCGCCATCATCGTGGTCAGATGCCTGCGTGGGCGGCGGCTGGAGTGTGCTTGCCAAGGCCAATGCAGACGCACTGATCAGCAGCGCAAATCCACCAACTGCGATCGATTTTTTGATCCGCATCCACCCAGTTGAACGCTTGGGCGGCTTGATTTTGGGCAAATTTACCATCGACTTTCTCCTTAAAAATTGCAGATATCCAAGGCGGCTAAATCATTCGCTTCGCAACCGTTGGAGAATCATTTTCAGGACTTACGCAGAAGCCGTGAACTAAAAGTTCCGGCTGAAAGCTCAAACCCATTGAAATGGGTTCGTTTGACAAATTTAGTCAGTTTTGTGACTTGAGCTTTCAGCCAGGAAATTAATTTCCTGGTTCCCAAGTGCGTAAGTCCTGATTTTGTAAGGGTTACGCTGGCTGGCTCGGACTGGATTTAAATTCAGACACCCGACGCCCCCGTAGATGCGAGACGCGAGATCTCGCGTCTCTACGCCGACCGCCAACCGCCGACCGCCGACACCCGACACCCGACACCCGCGATGTGGTTCAATTACGAACAGAAAACCTGATGCAAAACTACCGTAACCGATCGATCGCACTGGATTAGAGGAGCCGTCAGCAGGAGTTGATCTGGTGTAGAACATGTCAAAAGACAACCCGCCCACTGACGATCGATCGCTGCTTGCCCGCATTGCTCAGCAAGACCAGGCGGCGCTAGCACAACTGTACAATCGCTATGCTCGGCTTGTATTTGCGATCGCCTTCAAGAGCTTCGGCTCGGTGGAAGAAAGCGAAGAAGCCGTTTTAGACGTGTTTTCGCAGGTGTGGCGGACGGCAACCCGCTACGATCCGGCCAAAGGTCGCGTCGATACCTGGCTGCTGATTATGGCTCGCAGCCGCATTCTCGATCGATTGCGGAAGCAGCAGCGGATCGCCAAAGGTCAAACCGCAGTGGAAACAGAAATCCAATTCGCCAAAAGCAGCGGAGATCCAATCGAGGATGCACAAATTGTCGAACGACGGGCGATCGTTCAAGCCGCGATCAAGCAACTGTCCGATCCCCAGCGGCAAGTGATTGAACTCGCCTTCTACCAGGGTTTAAGCCACAGCGAAATTGCTGCCCAAACTGGCCTATCGTTGGGAACCGTGAAAACGCGGATTCGTCTGGGGTTGGGCAAGCTGCGAATCGCGCTGGGAACTTGGGAGCTAAGCTAAGCTGTGGCAATCTTCCACCCGACCTCCGACACCCGCTACAAGACAGACTGCCGCCCAACCAAATCTCAGCCTATAAGCTGTGCAAGCGCCAAGGGGAACGGCTTAGCATGGAAATTGGAATTGAAGGAAAGGGAATGAACGCTGAGAATCGCTGTTTTGCTGAACTTGCGCCGCTGTATGTACTTGATGCCCTGGACGAGATCGATCGCCGCTGGGTGGAAATGCAAGTTGCCGCAAATCCAGAACTGGCAGCAGAACTCGCTGAATATGAAACAACGGTTGCCGCCCTTTCCTACAGTGCGCCGCTGTTGCCAATCGCCGATTCGCTCAAAGACCGACTGTTCGATCGCTTGGGTTTCGATCGATCGAATAACGAAACATCACAACCCAACACGCTATCGTACCACTTTCCTGACAGCTTGCTTGGGGATTTATCTAACAATTTGACTGCGGAAACAGAACTGGAATGGCAGCCTTTTTCGCTTCCGGGTGTGTCGATGGCCGTTTTGCATATTGACGAGGAGAAGCGCGAAATTTCTTGTTTGCTGCGAGCCGAACCCGGAGCCAAACATCCGCTGCATCGCCACGCCGGAATTGAAGAAATTTTGGTGCTGGAAGGCAGCTTGGAAATGGACGACAAACGCTACGGCAAATACGGCTACATCCGCTCAGAACCTCATTCAACTCACACTTTACTCAGTCCACAAGGCTGCGTTTGCTTCCTCAGAACATCACTGGATAACGAAGAAGGTTTGGAAGAAGCTTGAGTCGATCGCCCCAATCCTCGCTTCTAGATAGAGGAAGCGAAACTTCTTGCTTTCTAAGCTCAAATTGAATCGATCTTGTGAAGCGATCGGCCTGAAGTGCTGCGGGATATAGCCGCTTCTGAAGCAAATCGCAACCTCAACGAACCGGAATTAGCTAACAAATAGAAATTGAATCTAGGAAGAGAATAATTATCTGATCCTCTTTCTAGACTGATGCCAAAAAAACAATTTGTGCGGGGTTTACAAGGCAAATAGGTTCGCTAAGATGAAGTATCTTACGCCGCTTTCGCCATGACTGAAGCCACCCAAATTCGCCCGCTGCCGCCGACTCGCACCCATCCCTCGATCGCCTATCACGTCGCGATGCCTGAGCCGACCAATCACCTGTTTGAGGTGACGCTGACGGTGAAAGGCTGGCTCAGCGATCGACTGGATCTGAGAATGCCCGTGTGGACTCCGGGTTCCTATTTGGTGCGCGAATATGCGCGGCATCTGCAAGATTTTACGGCGACAGCAGGAGATCGATCGCTCTCCTGGCGCAAAATCAGCAAAAATCACTGGCAAATTGACGCGCTTGGCGTCGGTGATATAGCGGTGCGCTACCGAATTTTGCCAACGAACTCACCGTTCGCACCAATCATCTCGACGCGACGCACGGCTTTTTCAATCCGGCGGCACTGTGCTTTTACATTCCCGGATTCAAGGATGTGGCGATCGACATTGCGATCGAACCGCCCACCAATTGGATTGTCACAACCCCGCTTCCACCCGTTGAAAATCAACTCAATACCTATCGCGCTGCGGATTTCGACACTTTAGTAGACAGTCCATTTGAGATTGGACAGCATCAGGTTTATGGTTTTCAGGTGAACGGCAAGCCGCATAAGTTCGCGATTTGGGGACAGGGAAATGCCGATGTCGATCGCCTGATCACCGACACGCGCAAAATCATTCAGGTCGAGGCCGATTTGTTTGGCGGTTTGCCTTACGATCGCTATGTTTTTCTGCTGCATCTTTCCGCGTCTGCCTTCGGCGGACTGGAGCATAAAAATTCCTGCACGTTGATTTTTTCACGCTTTGGTTTTCAGGCAATCGAGAAATATCAGCGCTTCAGCAGCTTGTCGCTCACGGAAATTTTTTTCACTTTATGGGAATAT
>JAAUTJ010000529.1 GCA_012031475.1 Leptolyngbyaceae cyanobacterium SM1_3_5
CCGGACAACCGAACCCGTTCGGGTTTAATGCAATATTAAGAGGTTGTGAAATGACCATTGCACGAATGGACGCGCGAGTGCGGGTCGGGGCTGTTTGATGCCCTCGATGACTGGCTCAAGCGCGACAGATTTGTCTTCATCGGCTGGAGCGGCCTTTTGCTGTTCCCCTGTGCTTACATGGCCGTCGGTGGCTGGCTCACTGGCACCACGTTCGTCACCTCCTGGTACACGCACGGTCTGGCCTCGTCCTACCTCGAAGGCTGCAACTTCCTGACCGTTGCCGTCTCCACCCCCCCTAACTCCTTGGGTCACTCACTGCTGCTGCTGTGGGGACCTGAAGCCCAAGGCGATTTCACCCGCTGGTGTCAGCTTGGTGGCCTGTGGGCATTCGTCGCCCTGCACGGCGCATTCGCGCTGATTGGCTTCATGCTGCGTCAGTTTGAGATTGCCCGTCTGGTCGGCATTCGTCCCTACAACGCCATTGCGTTCTCAGGCCCGATCGCGGTTTTTGTCAGCGTCTTCCTGATGTACCCGCTGGGACAGTCATCGTGGTTCTTCGCGCCCTCGTTTGGCGTGGCAGCGATTTTCCGCTTTTTGCTGTTCTTCCAAGGCTTCCACAACTGGACGTTGAACCCGTTCCACATGATGGGCGTGGCGGGCATTTTGGGCGGCGCTCTGCTGTGCGCGATTCACGGTGCGACGGTTGAGAACACCTTGTTTGAAGACGGCGAAGGCTCGAACACGTTCCGCGCCTTCAACCCGACGCAATCAGAAGAGACCTACTCGATGGTGACCGCGAACCGCTTCTGGTCGCAGATCTTCGGGATTGCCTTCAGCAACAAGCGGTGGCTGCACTTCTTCATGCTGTTCGTGCCCGTCACGGGCTTGTGGATGAGCGCGGTGGGCGTGGTCGGACTCGGACTCAACCTGCGAGCGTACGACTTCGTCTCGCAAGAGATTCGCGCCGCCGAAGACCCAGAGTTTGAAACGTTCTACACCAAGAACATCCTGCTCAACGAGGGCATCCGCGCTTGGATGGCACCGCAAGACCAGCCGCATGAAAACTTCATCTTCCCCGAAGAGGTATTACCACGTGGAAACGCCCTATAACGCTTCTTTCAATAGTTCGCTGACAATGGGCGGCGGACGCGATCTAGAGTCTTCTGGATTCGCATGGTGGTCAGGCAACGCCCGTTTGATCAACCTGTCGGGTAAACTGCTCGGCGCTCACGTCGCTCACTCTGGTTTGATTGTGTTCTGGGCAGGTGCGATGACCTTGTTTGAGGTCGCTCACTTTGTCCCTGAGAAACCGATGTACGAGCAGGGCTTGATCCTGCTGCCGCACCTTGCATCGCAAGGATGGGGCGTTGGTCCCGGTGGTGAAGTACTAGACGTTTTCCCCTACTTTGTTGTTGGTGTTTTGCACCTAATTTCCTCCGCAGTCCTCGGTTTGGGCGGCATTTATCACGCCGTTCGTGGCCCGGAAACGCTGGAAGAATACTCGTCATTCTTTGGCTACGACTGGAAAGATAAGAACAAGATGACGACTATCTTGGGCTTCCACCTTGTCATTTTGGGCTTGGGTGCTTTCCTGCTCGTAATCAAGGCCATGTTTGTGGGCGGCCTGTACGACCCCTGGGCACCCGGTGGTGGTGACGTGCGTGTTATTTCCAACCCGACACTTAATCCCGCCACGATCTTCGGCTATGTGCTCAAGTCGCCGTTTGGTGGCGATGGCTGGATCGTCAGCGTTAACAACCTCGAAGACGTGGTCGGTGGCCACATTTGGGTTGGTTTGATCTGCGTCTTTGGCGGTATCTTCCACATTCTTACCAAGCCGTTTGGCTGGGCACGTCGCGCCTTCATCTGGTCGGGCGAAGCCTACCTGTCCTACAGCTTGGGCGCTCTCTCGCTGATGGGCTTCATTGCCTCGGTCTTCGTTTGGTACAACAACACCGTTTACCCCAGCGAATTCTACGGTCCGACCGGTCCCGAAGCGTCTCAGGCTCAAGCCTTGACCTTCTTGATTCGTGACCAGCGCTTGGGTGCAAACGTCGGTTCGGCTCAAGGTCCGACGGGTCTGGGTAAATACCTGATGCGATCGCCCACTGGCGAGATCATCTTTGGTGGTGAAACCATGCGCTTCTGGGACTTCCAAGGTCCTTGGCTGGAGCCGCTGCGTGGGCCCAATGGTCTTGACCTCGACAAGATCAAGAACGACATTCAGCCTTGGCAAGCTCGCCGCGCTGCGGAGTACATGACTCACGCGCCGCTGGGTTCGCTCAACTCGGTGGGCGGCGTTGCAACGGAAATCAACTCCGTTAACTTCGTCTCTCCTCGTGCTTGGCTGGCCTGCTTCCACTTCGTGGTAGGCTTCTTCTTCCTGGTCGGCCACCTGTGGCACGCGGGTCGCGCTCGCGCTGCTGCTGCTGGCTTCGAGAAGGGAATCGATCGCGCCACTGAACCAGTGCTGGCGATGCCCGACCTCGACTAATTCGTTGGCTGCTAGCTGATTTTAAGAAAAGCCCCGATCGAAAGATTGGGGCTTTTCCCTTAGATGAAACTCGAATGGAGCAGTTAGCGATCGCCCCGCCAAATCGCATCCGCAACTAAACAAACCTCGCGCAGTTCTCGCACATCATGAACGCGCAAAATGTCGGCTCCGCCCGCGATCGCTGCACAGCAGGTCGCCGCCGTACCCCAAATGCGCTTTTGCGGATCAGGCTGATTGAGAATCTGGCCGATGAAGCTTTTGCGCGAGGTGCCCACTAGCAGCGGATGGCCGAACCGTAAATCAGAAAGCCGCCGCAGAATTTCGAGATTTTGACTTCCTGTTTTCGCAAAGCCGACACCCGGATCGATCGCAATCTGCGCTGGATCGATGCCCGCTGCGATCGCCGCCGCCACTCGCTTCTCCAGGAATTTACGGATTTCGCTGATTAAATCTTCATACTCGGTCATCTGCTGCATGGTTTTGGGCGTACCGCGAAGATGCATCAGGACGATCGGGACGTTTAGTTTCGCCACTGTCGGCAGCATATCTGGGTCATAAGTGCCACCAGAAATGTCGTTGACCCAATTTGCTCCGGCGGCGATCGCCGCTTGTGCCACGATCGATCGCGTCGTGTCGATTGAAATCGGAACGGTCATTCCTGCGGCTCGAATCGCTGCGATCACGGGCACAACCCGACGCTGCTCTTCCTCAGCGGTCACTGTGTCCGCCTGCGGGCGCGTCGATTGTCCGCCGACATCAAGAATGCCTGCCCCTGCTGCCACCAGTTCTTGCGCTTGTGCTAGAGCGGCGGCGGGCGCGTTGTACAGTCCACCATCACTGAAACTATCAGGTGTAATATTAAGAACACCCATCACATAAGTGCGATCGCCCCAGCGACCGGGTAGTTGCCAAGCTGAGCTGATGGTTGGTATTAATTCTGACAAAATCGTTAAGTTTTCATAGCACTGTCGAGCGATTGTATCAAATTTGAATAAAGGTAGGCAGAAAGATTCACCCCTAGCACAAACCTTGGTTAACTTAGGCTTTAGGCATTTGAATTCTGCCAAAGAATTCGGGAAATCTATCAGTAAGTTTGCGGCCAAATCGGGATAATCTACCGTCGCACTATACCCATTCCAAGGAAGTTAGATCTGCCGCAATCCGTAGAATTCGCGGAATCGATCGCAGCACTCGCGTAATCACTGAAGGGCAGCCTGGGCAATTTTGCTGTCTCACTTCCTCGATTGGTTTGACCTTTCTTATTCCTGTCTTCACAAAGCGTCATGATGGCAAATCTTTATCAGTTAATTGCAAACGAGTCAATTTGGTTGCCTCACTGCTGCTGTTTGTGCTGCCATTTACGATCGTCGTCTATCAGCTTATTGTCGAGATTGACTCGGACAGCGACTTTGCGCGACAGGAAATGCAAGGAAGTCAATATTTACGTCCGCTGCACAGTCTGCTCGTTTCGCTGCCGCAGCGATCGAGTCCGGCTGCCCTAGACCAGCAGTTTGAGCAGATTGCCAGCGTTGAACGGCAGTTTGGCGACACGCTCGGCACTGCCGACCTGTATGCAAATTTGCAGGCCGATTGGCAGATGCAGCAGCCGATC
>JAAUTJ010000530.1 GCA_012031475.1 Leptolyngbyaceae cyanobacterium SM1_3_5
AGCGATCGCGAGATGGAACTCGAAGCCAAGCTTCAGGACAACCAGACCGCGCCCGTTGTGAAGACGGCGGCAGTGGTGACGGCGGAAGATATCGCGCAGGTGGTTTCTACCTGGTCGGGCGTTCCGGTCAATCAGCTTACCGAGTCGGAATCGCTGTTGCTGATGCGCTTGGAAGACACTTTGCACGAACGCCTGATTGGTCAAGAGGAGGCAGTGGTTGCGGTTGCTCGCGCCATCCGTCGCGCTCGTGTCGGTCTGGGCAATCCGAATCGTCCGATCGCCAGCTTCATCTTCTCTGGCCCCACTGGAGTCGGTAAGACTGAACTGACGAAAGCCCTTGCCCATTCTGTCTTCGGCTCAGAAGAAGCGATGATTCGCCTCGACATGTCCGAGTTCATGGAGCGTCACACCGTCTCGAAGCTGATCGGTTCGCCTCCCGGCTATGTCGGCTACGACGAAGGCGGTCAACTCACCGAAGCCGTTCGCCGCAAGCCCTACACGGTTGTGCTGTTTGACGAAATCGAAAAGGCGCACCCGGATGTGTTTAACCTGCTGCTGCAACTGCTCGAAGACGGTCGCCTCACCGATGCCAAAGGCCGCACGGTCAGCTTCAAGAATACGCTCTTGATCATGACCTCGAATATCGGCTCGAAGGTGATCGAAAAAGGCGGCGGCGGTCTGGGCTTTGAGTTCGCGACGACGGATGCAGCGACGGCACAGTACGATCGCGTCAAGTCCCTCGTCAACGAAGAACTCAAGCAAATCTTCCGCCCTGAGTTCCTCAACCGACTGGACGACATCATCGTCTTCCGTCAGCTCGATCGCGCCGAGATCGACCGAATCGCGGATCTGCTCCTTCAAGAAGTGGGCGATCGACTCAGTGAGCAAAACATCCGCCTCGAAGTCACCGCTCCCGTTAAAGACCGCTTGGTGTCGGAGGGCTACAACCCCAGCTACGGCGCTCGTCCCCTCCGTCGCGCCATCACAAGGACGATCGAGGATGCCCTAGCCGAAGCCATGCTCGCAGGCCGCATCCAGTCCGGCGATACTGCCGTGATGGAAATCGACGATGACGGTCAAGTGCAGGTACGTCCCGTTCAGCCGAATGTGCCGCAGTTGGTTGGGTAGTGGGTAATTGATTTGATATGGAAAGCCACTCGATCGCGGGTGGCTTTTTTGTGTAATTTGCTACATATTTTAAGAGGCGGCCAGTTTCCTCTGTCCTAATTTCAAAGTCTGCGCTAAGTTAAAATCAAGTAAAACTTCATATCTTCGTGTCGCTTATGGCTAATACAGATATTCCTCAATGGATACCAATATTGCTTGGCGGCGGTTTTGTTGGCGTAGCAACTTTTTTCGTTAAGCAAATCACAGACAAAAAGGACGCGAGTATTAATAGCCTCAAAGAACAGATAGGAAGTCAAGATAAGCAGATAACCAACTTGGAAAAGCTGCATCAGAAAGAGGTTCAAAACATAAGAGGAAGTTTTGAGTCAAGAATTAGTAGTCTTGAACGAGAAAACAGCAGACTTGCAGAGCAACTACAAGAACTGACAAATTTTCAAAATCTTTTAGAGAACAATCTTGAAGAGTTAAAAAGACAGGGAATTACAAGCGAAACCAACCCAAATGTCCGCGAAATTTTGAGAAACTTAAAACTATTAAAAGACTACTCAGCAACAGAGAAAGATCATCGTGCTTCGGCAAAGTGGATAAGAATTCGGAAAGAACTTTGGCTGGAAGAGATGATCAATCATGTAGTAGAAAAATATCCAGAAGCTTTAGCAGAGAAGAGAGATCAATTCGCACATGATTTGTCTGAATGTCTAGAGTGGTTTTACGATAGTACGTTCTACAACATTCCACACAAGTTTTCTGATTATCTTCCAGATTTCTCTGTTGATTCCATACATCTTTATAGAGCGTCTTTCAAATATTTGAGGCAGAAGGATGATGTTGGAGATCTCAGTCCTACAGAAGCTGAATTCTTCTATCATTATCTAGATAGTCTAATTCAGCTTCTGCAAGATTAGCCTGTATCCTAACGACGACGACCATCACAGTGCTTAACGGCCATTAATCTATCAATAGCCTGACTGAGATTTTCTTTGTCAGGTAAGTTTGATGATGCTACTTCCTCTTTAAGCGTTTTAAGAACTTCGCAAGCTACATTGTTTTGAGGCATAGCCGATTACCAAATAAGTCTTCCAATCCTCTATACGTAGGAGAGTGAGGATCATCAGGACAAATCATGAAATAAGTACAATTATACTAGCTTGGAGATTGAGTTAACATCGAAGCCGTTTAAGGTGATAGTAAATTGTGGTGCGATCGCTCCATGATTTCTGTTGTTCGATCGCGTTGTTGTGAGCATTTTGGGGTGGGGGCGATCGCTCTTTCTCATCATCGCAACCAAGAACGATCGCCAGCCACAAAAATTACTCGATCGAAACGTAGCGCGTGAGACTTCGCATCAACTTACCAGGAATGGGTGCAGGCAGCAGCAATGACCATTCTTGAACTTCAGCAAAGCCATGAATGTGCAGGCTATGCACAACATTTGTGATGCCTTTGTCGGAGCCGATCACCAGAATTTGTACCGCTTCACGATCGGGGTTGGAGAGTGTTGCGATCAGTCGATCGATTTCTGGTGAAGAAAGCTTGGGTGTGGAGAGAAAATTCTTAGACATAGCTTGTTACCGATTGGACTACGCTAGAGTCTAGCATAACGTAGTCCAATCGGTGTCATTTACTCAGTCATGACCCTTTGACAAAATCAAGGGCATGGGGAAAGCAGGCAAAGCACTAAAGCAAGTACTGGAAACATACGATATCAGTCAAAATCGAGTGGCAACAGAAATGGGAATTGGTCGATCGAATCTGCACCGTTGGGTGAATGAGATTCGCGATCCGGGTGCAGAGATGGTGATTCAGCTTAGAGATGCACTCAAGCAGATTAACCCTGAAGCTGCAAGAGAATTTGTGAGATTGTATTTGGGAGACGAGGAAGCGTGAGGGATCGATATCGTTCCGCAAGCTTCGCGATCGATTCAATCTACGGCAGCAACTTACAATGAGAGCTAAGAAGCTTTCAGGAGAATGCAAATGACGCTGCAAGAGTTGCAAAACCAAGTATTGCAGTTATCAATTCGCGATCGCTGGCAATTAGTTCAGTCGGTGCTGACATCGATTCAGCAAGAAACGCTCTCCTCTGCTGTTGCAAAGTCAAGCGCAAACCTCACCAGCGCCCTTGATCCTTGGACTCAAAGCCTAATCGGTGTGATTCAGCTTAATGCAGAAGATTCAGCAAAATCCTATGAGGATTATCTAGAGGAGAAATACAGTTGAAGCGGGCGTTATTTGATAGCGACGTATTGCTAGATGTTCTGGCTCAACGTCAACCATTTGTTACCACTTCCGCTCAAGCATTAAATACAGTCGCGCAGCAAAAAGTACAGGGCTATGTTTCTGGTCATGCTGTTACAAACCTCTTTTATATCTTGCGCCGTCAGCTTGGTAGCGAAGCAGCACGATCGCTGATATCAACACTATTGCAGCGGCTTCAAGTTGCCAGCATTACAGATGATGTGATTCGATCGGCACTGCAAAGCTTCATGACTGATTTTGAGGATGCAGTAACAAGTGAAGTGGCATTTGCAGCAGGACTAGAAGTGATCGTGACGCGCAATGTTGCTGATTTTGTCGCTTCTTCAGTTCCCGCAATGCGACCAGAAGAGTTCTTAGCAACGCTATCTGAATCTCAAGTATGAAGACCGATTGGAGGCTTGGCATGACTTCTTTGAAGCTTGAAACAGAACCCCTTGCAGCACAAGTCAAAGTAACTGACGAAGGGTTAATTGTAGATTTGGTTGATGGGCGCAGTTTGACCGTGCCTTTATCGTGGTATCCCCGTCTACTTCATGGCTCTGAACAAGAACGACAAAACTGGCAGCTTTTGGGAGACGGGTATGCAATAGAGTGGATTGATTTAGATGAACATATTGGAATTGAAGGATTGTTGGCAGGCAGACACAGCAGCGAAAGCCCTCATTCTTTCGAGCGTTGGTTAGCAACACGAAATAGTTTGTGAAGAGGAGCGATC
>JAAUTJ010000022.1 GCA_012031475.1 Leptolyngbyaceae cyanobacterium SM1_3_5
AGTTGGTCAAGCGCGACGGCTAGCCCTTGGGCAGCGGTGCGAATTTCGGCGGGCGTTTGGAACTGGTCGAGGCGGTGAAGCAGTTGGCCGCGATCGAACAGCAGCACAGTCGGCAGAGTTGAAAGGCGATAGGTGCTGGCAAGCTTGAGGTTTTCGTCAGCGTTAATGCTGATCAGTTTTAGCTGTCCGCCCCACTCGCACTGAAGCTGATCAAGCAGCGGATGAATGAGCCGACAAACGCCACACCAAGGTGCCCAAAATTGACCAAAACCGGAGTCGGAGCATTTAAAATTTCCTGCTGAAACGTTTCTTCGCTCACCGCTTCCACGCTGATCCCCCGATGGTTTTCTTCAATTTTCTCTACAATCTTGCTTAAAATCATCCTACCAGCGGACAAGGCTGGTGGCATGAATTAAAGCCGGATGTCCCCACCAAAGCAGGAGGACGAACGCCGCAACGCCCACATAGGCGGGCTTCAAAAATTCTTTCCATTCCAAGGTTTGTTTGCCCTGAGCGATCGCCAAAAACGGCACGATACGAAGTTCGCTCTTTCACCTTGTCAAACGCTTCGCATAGCGCCAAGCCAAGCGGCGATCGCCATGCCAAACACCAAACAGATGATGCAGCACAGCCCGATCGACGTGACCAGCGTAAAGGTCGTACCGAGCCAGAGCGTGTGGGCAATGCACCAAATTACCTGACCAACCATCTGCGGGTGGCGCGTGATCCGAATGATGCCCGTTTCATATAGGTGGACTTGCGGCTTTTCGATCGCCGCAATTTCCAGCAGATTGAACGTGGCGGGATAGAGAAACAAAAACGAAATGGCCGACAAAATCCAAACGATCGACTGCACAGCGGGAACGCCCTGCACGTTCCACAGGCGCAACCCGTCATAGCGGTGGTTGAAGAAATAAACGACCAGGATGACGGCAAGCGGCAGACTCACCAGCGCAAACACAACGCGATAGAGTCTTGCGCCGATCAGCTTTTCTGCTTTCGCCCGGAGTGAAGCGAGTCCGCTGTGGGCGATCGCAAAGGTGAGCAACAACCCCAGCATCACAAAATGACTGGGCGTCAGCCAGCTAAAAGACATCGCGCTAAGAGGCATCGCGGATGAAGCGTCGTTGTAAAGGAATTCTTAACCAAGAATACAACACTTGCTGGCTGGGCGATTGATTTTCTTCCTCAAAAAGATGCATTTCGTGGTGCGATCGCCTTTTCTTGCCGACACCCGACAGCCGACACCCAATCCCTAATTCCGCTCTTCCTGCGGCAGCGTTGCCTCCAGCATCAAGCAGTTGCGCCCGTTCACTTGCAGCCGATATTCCACCCGATCCATCAGGCGATTGAGAATCAGCCAGCCATAGCCGCCTTCTTGCTTGTCTTCCGGCGTTGGCGGCAGATAGGTCGAGAGGTCGTAGCCGCGACCGTGATCCCAAATTTCCAGCACAATATCGCGGTCTTTCAGCTCCAGCCGCATTAAGACGGGTAGATTTGGCTGGTCGCGATGCGCGTGGCGAACCACGTTGGAATACGCTTCGACTAGGACGAGCCGGAGCCGATTTGCCTGACGCGGCCAATCGACATCATCCCCTAGCTCGACTTCTAATGCGCCAAGCAGCCAGCTTTCCACAATGTTGAGGAATTTTAGGTCACTTGGGACATGCAACTCGGTTCGCATGAGCTACAAAACCTCCAAAGCAAGAATGGTCTGGTCGTCTTCCTGAATCGCGGTGTGTGACTGGATTTGTGACATCAGCTTGGACAAGTCAAGCAGTTCTTGCTGCTGAATCAATCCCCACAAGCCCTCCTGTTGAAGCATGGCGCTGCCGTTGCGGTGATTGGCATCGACCACTGTTGCCTCGGTGATGCCGTCGCTTGCCAGCAGCAGCACGTCGTTCGATCGCAACGTCTCCTCGCCCGCAGCGGCTTTCCACACTGGTAGAATCCCCAGCGGCACACCCCGCACTTTCAGGTAGTTCGGGGCATCCGTCTCGCTGCGCGACCACACCAGCGGGTAGATATGTCCCGCATTGGCGTAGCGCAACTGTCCGGTTGCAGGTCGATAGCGAGCCAGCACCATCGTAATGAAGCAGTTGCTCCCAACGAGATTATCGGACAGGCTGTTGTTGAGATGCCGCATCACGATGTCCGGATCTGGAGAAGCTTCCTGTGCCAGTTCGCGCCGCAGCACGGAAATGGCGCTTGCCATGAACAGCGCAGCCGGAACGCCTTTGCCCGACACATCGCCCACCGCCAGCCACAGATCGCCCTGCGGATGCTGATACACCTCAAAGAAATCGCCGCCGACTTCTCTGGCCGGATAGCAGCAGGCTTGCACTCTGGCGGAGTCCATTTCGGGAAATTCCTGCCGGAGTAGATTGCTTTGAATTTGGTGTGCGACTGCGAGTTCCGATCGCATCTGCTCGGTTTGCTGCTGGATGCGCTGATACAGCTTGGCCTGCGAAATGGCAAGCGCAGCTTGTTCAGCGACACCGTTGAGCAGTTCAATTTCTTCAGTTGTCCAGGGTGGCGCAAGGCCATTGCGGTAGAGCATGAGAACGGCTAACAGTTCTTGCTGATAGGTGAGCGGAACGAGCAACTGGCATCGGGGCGGATGCTCGCCGCTGCACTGGCTGATTTGTGTTTGGTGATTTTGCAGCACCGATCGCAGCGCTTCGGCTTCGGTTAAACAGGGGGCATCAAGCAGTTCGACGGGGGCGTCGGCTGAGAGCGACGCGATCGAAGCGAGGGCTTCGGCTGTGGGGGGCAGCGAGTAGGAAAACGCTTCGGGCAGCAGGCGATACTGGGCAGTCCCGCTAATCGTTTCAACGGGGCGAAGAATACAGTTGTCTGCGCCGAAGGTTTGGCCGATCGCGCTGGCGATCGTCTGAAGCATACTGCGGTAGTCGAGCGATTCGCGGATCGCAGTGGTGACGGCGTTAAACAGGGATTCGCGGCGGAGGGCGCGGCGCAGTTCGATCGTGCGATGCTTCAACACCTGATAGGTTTCAGATGCTTGCTGCACGACCGATCGCAATTCATCCGGATTCCAGGGCTTAGTGATATATTTAAATACCTTGCCCGTGTTGATTGCACTGACTAGATCTTCAACATCGGTGTAGCCCGTCAGGACGATTCGGATCGTGTCGGGGAACGGCTCGACCGTGCGGCTGAGGAATTCGATCCCGCTCATCTTCGGCATCCGCTGATCGGAGATGATGATGCTCATTTCACCGACGCGATCGAGAATTTGCAAAGCTTCCATTGCGCTGGCTGCCTTGAAGACTTCAAAATCGCGGCGGAAGGTACGGTAGAGCAAATCAAGGTTGTCCGATTCGTCATCGACCACCATCAATTTCAGCTTACTTTTCTCAGTCAGAGGCATACGACACTCCACTGCAAGAAAATCAAAAGGCAACTCACGCTTGGAAAATTTCCATCCAGTGCGATCGCGGTCAAATCAACTTATACAGAGATCTTTGGATCAGAGATCTTGGATCAGTGCTTGGGTTGAAAACTCAGGTCTTCATAGCAAAATACCCCAGACTTCGCGTTCGCTAACGTTTTTCTAGCCGCGACTCACTCAAACTGAGGCATGAAAACCGCAGTGAAAGTCAGTGATGGGCGAAATTAAGCGTTCAAGCTAGCGACACGATCGGCTGCGGTAGATGCAGAAAACACCCTCATTCTACGTGCATCCGCAGCGAGTGCGGTAGAAGAGGGCGTTTTAATACGGGAATTTAATAAAGAGCGGCTAGCCGACCAAGCCCGATCGCAAGGCTCTCACAGCCGCTTGCGTCCGGTCATCGGCGCAGAGCTTGTTGAGGATGTTGCGGACGTGGGTTTTCACCGTTCCAACCGTGATGTAGAGCTTTTCCGCGATCGCCGCGTTGCTGCATCCGGCCACAATCAGTTCCAAAACTTCCAGTTCGCGCTCGGTAAGCGGATAGGTTTCGAGAATCTGGCTGTATTCTGGGGCAACCGCGCCAATCGACACGGTGCTTTTCGGATCGATCGCGCCCGACTGTGGCTGGCGGGTTTGCTTGAGGACGATGCGAGCGATCGCCGGATCGATCCAGCTATTGCCGCTGTTGGTGACTCTCAGCGCTTCAACAAGCTGCTCCAGGCTCACATCCTTCATGCAGTAGGAGTCTGCGCCCGCTGCAAACGCCGCCAAAACCACATCTTCATTGTCGTTGAGCGTCAAAATCAGCACTTTGGTCGGAGCGTCTTCCTGCTCGGCCTGCGACGCTTTGAACTGGCGCGTCAGGTCGATGCCGTCCATGTCGGGCAGGCCGATATCGACGATCGCAATGTCGGGCTGCGTTTGCTGCAACAGCTTTAAGCCTTCGGTCGCATTGGCAGCTTCACCAATGACCTTGACGCCATCTTGCTGCTGAAGGGCGGTACGCATTCCTACGCGAGTCAGGTCATGGTCTTCAATTAGGGCAACACGAATTTCACTCATGATTTTCTAAATGTCAGGCGATGGCAATGCGAAACGGATAGCAAAAGCTGCTTAGGTCAAATATACCGATTTGGTGGCGAGTCTAATATACCTATTGGGGTAGAAATTCCCGGCCTTGTTATTTCGTCATCCTATCCTAGCAAGAGACAAGCTGCCGCTTGAGGTCGTAAATCTTCAGCCATTTGGCTTCTCAACTCGTCGCGCAAACCGCAGCTTGGCCGATCGCGCCCGACTATTGACTTCTAGTTCCGTTTCCTGCGGCACGATCGGCTTTTTCGTTTGCACTTCCAGTAACGGCGAATCCTTAAAGGCATGTTTCACCAAGCGATCTTCCAAACTGTGAAAGCTGATCATGCCAAGGTGAGCGTCAAGCTTGAGCCAGGTGGGAGCTTTTTGCAGAAAAGTTTCCAGAACGGTCAGTTCTTGGTTGACGGCAATTCTGAGCGCCTGAAAGACGCGAGTGGCGGGGTGAATGCGTCCATAGCGGTAGGAGCGCGGGACGCTGTAGGCGATCGCTTCGGCCAGTTCGATCGTGGTCTGGAACGGTCTGCGCTCCACAATTCGGCGGGCAATCCGCCGCGATAAGCGTTCTTCGCCATAGTGAAAGAAAATATTGGCGAGTTTGGCTTCGTCCCAAGCGTTAATAATCTCTGCCGCTGTTAATTTCTGTCGCTGATCCATTCGCATATCGAGCGGTGCTTCTAGCCGAAAGCTGAAGCCGCGATCGCCTGTGTCAAACTGAGCAGAACTGACGCCCAAATCGGCAATGATGCCGTCAAACAATTGGTCAGGCTGAAATTCGGCAAAATTGGCGCGGTGAAACTGGACGCGATCGCCAAATTCTTTTAGTTTCGCTTGCGCTGCTTGGATCGCCTGCGCGTCCTGGTCGATCGCCGTAATCTGCACATCTGGCGCAGCTTCAAGAATGAGCTGGCTGTGTCCGCCGCCGCCACTGTGGCATCGAGATAATGTCCGCCGGGACGCACGGCCAAGCCTTCCACAACCTCCAAGCCGAGGACGGGAATGTGAGCAAAGGCGGGCGGGGACGGCTGGATCATTGCGATCGAAACAAAAGGGTGCTTTTCCAGTATGGCGGTTGGGGTGCGATCGCGACTCAGTTGAATCGATCAACGTTTCCTTGAACAAGTGTTCCACTTCTTGATGGCAGAGATTAGGATGAATTGGTTCTAGGCTGAACATCTTTGCAGATATTCAGCTTTGGCTCGATCGAAACCGCTTCAGAGCCACCTTTTGCGCCGCTTCACCAAAATTACAGCTTTGATACTATGTGTTTTGTTTGCAATCAATTTGGACTCAGTGCGTTTGCCAGCCTTGCCCTTCAAGCCGACTCCACGCCCGACGAAGCTCCCGCGAATCCTGACGTTCCGTCTCCGGGAAGTCCCGGTTTGGGCGACTCGTTTTATCCGAACTTTGGCAATGGCGGCTATGACGCGGTGAAATACACGCTCGATCTAAACGTCACCGATGTCAGCACCAGTACGCTGGAAGCGACCACGACGATCGAAGCCGTTTCCACCCAAGCTCTCAGCAGCTTTAACCTCGACTTCATCGGCTTTGAAATCGAAGGCATTACGGTCAACGGGCAAGCGGCCAGCTTCAGCCGCGACGGACAGGAGTTAATCATTACGCCTGCAAACCCGATCGCCAATCGTGCAGCCTTCACGGTCGCGGTGGATTACAGCGGTGCGCCAGAGCTAGTCTACTCGGTCGCCTTTCCCCCAGAAACCGTGCCGACCGGATGGATTCCGTTTGGAGCCGGAAATTTTGTTTTGAGCGAACCGGACGGAGCCGCCAACTTCTATCCGGTCAACGATCACCCGCTCGATCGCGCTGCCTATACGTTTCGCGTCACGGTTCCCGAACCGTTTGAAGTGGCGGCCAATGGCGTGTTGGAGCAAACGATCGACAATGGCGACACGACGACCTACATTTTTGAAGCTCGTGATCCGATGGTCAGCTATCTGACAACGGTGAACATCTACGACGGCTTCAATTTAGAATTTGATGGCGTGGTCGATGGCATCCCGATTCGCAATTACTTTGCAGACGATTTGCCGCAGGAGTTGCTGGAGCCGTTCGATCGCCAGCCGGAAATGCTCGCGTACTTTAACGAGATTTTTGGGCCGTATCCGTTTGAGCTTTACGGCTCGGTTGTGGTCAATACCGAAGTGGGCGGAGCGCTGGAAACGCAAACGCTTTCGATCTTTGGCCTCGATTTGCTGCGATCGCCGAGGCTAGAAGAAATCATCGCTCACGAACTGGCTCACCAGTGGTTTGGCAACAGCGTTGCGCTGGCCGACTGGAGCGACATTTGGCTGAACGAAAGTTTCGCCACCTATTCGCAAGGGCTGTGGGTGGAATATTCTCAGGGCGAAGCCGCGCTTGATCAATGGGTGAAAAATCAATACAACTTCATTGCCGAACGATTTGATAGCGTGACGCCTCCGGGTGAACCGACGCCAGATTCGCTGTTCAATCGGGGCGTATACGACTGGGGCGCAGTCGGCTTACACGCCTTGCGGCTAGAAATCGGCGATGACGACTTTTTTGGAACGCTGCAAACCTATTTCGATCGCTTCAAGGGCAAAAAATGTCCTACCTGAAGATTTCATCGGCGTGGCGGAAGAAGTCAGCGGCGAGGAACTGGACGGACTGTTTGACACTTGGTTCTACAGCGAAGAACTTGCCTCACTTCCCACGCTCAATCTGTTCGCAGGCAGTCTCGAAAATGACACGCTCTACGGATCTGGCACAGGCGGAACGCTGGCAGGTCTGGACGGCAACGACACGCTCTACGGCAACGGCGGCGCGAACACGCTGATCGGCAATTCGGGCGACGACCTGATCTATGGCGGTTCTACGGCAGAGCGAATCTTGGGCGGAGCGGGCAACGACACGATCTATGCCAACGGCGGCAATGATTTCATCGATAGCGGGGCTGGATTCGATACGGTTTGGCTCGGTGGCGGCGGCAGTGCAACCGTCTTGATTAGAACCACGCCGCGATCGGCTACGACAGATGACTTTGTGACGATCAAAAACTTCCAGCTTGGCTCCACCCGACTACAAGTGAGCGGCGGCATTCGATCGAACACCCTCACGTTTGTCGATAGTGCCGATGGCGTCCAAATTCGGCGCGGCAACGATGTCTTGGCGGTCGTGGCTTGGCAAACGGCCAGCACCTTCAACGACAATCGATCGCTGATCTTCCGCTAGCTCCTCGGTCGGGTTGACAATCGATCGCCCATTCACCCGACGGGCGATCGATTGATTATCGTGATCCTCGAAAAAGCGGATAATTTGCTCCAGAAGTTGCGGGTCGATCGCGGCTTCTACGGATGCACAATCCGTATAATTAAGAAAGCGCAACAATTATCGGCTACAAGTTTTGGGCGAGGGATTGCACCTCGCGACTAAGGCCACCTGACATCGATCGCGAGGGGAGACTGTTTAGCTATGGCAATGATCGAAACCAAAACCGAACCGATGGTGATCAACATGGGGCCGCACCATCCCTCCATGCACGGAGTAATGCGGCTGATTGTCACCTTGGACGGTGAAGACGTGGTGGACTGCGAACCTGTGATCGGCTATCTGCACCGAGGCATGGAGAAAATTGCGGAAAACCGCACCAATACGATGTTTGTGCCCTATGTGTCTCGCTGGGACTATGCAGCAGGCATGTTCAACGAGGCCGTCACGGTCAACGCGCCGGAAATTCTAGCGGGCATCGACGTTCCCAGACGCGCCCGCTACATCCGCGTGATTATGCTGGAACTCAACCGCATCGCCAACCATTTGCTCTGGCTTGGTCCGTTCATGGCCGACGTGGGCGCTCAGACTCCGTTCTTCTACATCTTCCGCGAACGGGAAATGATCTATGACCTGTGGGAAGCCGTTTCGGGCTACCGCTTGATCAACAACAACTACTTCCGCATCGGCGGCGTGGCGGCAGATTTGACCTACGGCTGGGTGGACAAGTGCCAAGAGTTCTGCGAGTACTTTTTGCCCAAGGTCGATGAGTATGAACGCCTGATCACGGACAACCCGATCTTCCGTCGGCGGGTCGAGGGCGTGGGTACGATCGGACGCGACGAAGCGATCAACTGGGGCTTGTCGGGACCGATGCTGCGGGCGTCCGGCGTCAAGTGGGATTTGCGCCGAGTTGATCACTATGAAGTCTACGACGAACTGGACTGGGAAGTGCAGTGGGAAACGGCGGGCGACTGCTTTGCTCGCTACATTGTCCGCATCCGCGAAATGCGCGAGTCGGCCAAAATCATTATGCAGGCGCTCAAAGCTTTGCCTGGTGGCCCCTACGAAAACCTGGAAGCCAAACGGATCGCCGCAGGGCCGAAATCCGAATGGAACGGGTTTGACTATCAGTTCATCGGCAAAAAGATCGCGCCGACCTTCAAGATTCCCAAGGGCGAACACTACTTCCGCATCGAAAGCGGCAAGGGCGAACTGGGCATCTACCTGATTGGCGATGACAATGTGTTCCCTTGGCGGTGGAAGATTCGGGCGGCAGATTTCAACAACTTGCCGATCTTCCCGAAACTGCTCAAAGGCGTCAAGGTTGCTGACATCATGGCGATCTTGGGCAGCGTTGACATCATCATGGGATCGGTCGATCGATAACCCCATCTAATTTGAACTTCGCAAGGCGCGGCATCGGCTGCGCCTTTTTTCTGCATTCTTTTTTCTGCATTGATGCTGCTAGCTGGCATCTGCGAGAAATCACGGAATCTAATCGATCGCCGCTGAAGCTAGCTTGAGATGATTTTTAGCTCAGGAGAGGAATATGCGGAATAGCGTGAAAAATTTGAGCTTGGCGATCGCCGCAACATTGGCGATCGGTGGATTAACGGTTGTATCGTCGATCGCGCCTGCTGCCGCTCAGGTTTTGATCCAGCAGGAAGGCAGTTTGCAGCCTGTTGAAGATGAATATACTTTCTTGGGTCAGGCGGGACAAACGATCGCCATTTCGATGACCAGTGAAGATTTTGATACGTTCTTGACCCTGCTTGATCCGAACGATGAAGAAATTGCGACCAACGACGACTACGCCTCGGAAAACCTCGATTCGATGATCGTGATCACGCTGCCTCGCAATGGAACCTACACGGTTAGAACCAGTTCCTTTTCGGGGGAGGGCGGCGACTATTCGATCACGGTGCGGACGGCCACCGAATACGATCAAATCCTCGATCGCGCCTACAAAGCCCTGCTCGAAGGCGATTTTCAAACGGCACTCACCCAGTTCGATGCGGCAATCCGGCTTGATCCCAATCAGCCCAATGCCTACATGAGTCGAGCGAATGCGCGATTTGGTTTGGCACAGCAGGAAGCCAGCGTTGCCGCGATCGCTGACTTCCGCCGCGCTGCTGACCTGTATGAACAAGCAGGCAACACAGAAAGCGCTCAAATGCTGCGTGAGCGAATTGGATTTATGCAGGAATTGAACTCTCCCGCTTTGGCTGAAGAATCGGAATCAACTCCTTAAATTCCCGAAAGGACAGTTTAACCGCGATCGATCGCCAGACCTATCAAAATCTTTAGCGTTTGGCGATCGCCTCCCTAAAATCCCAAGTCCGCCTTGGCCGATTCCGCCGCTTTGATCACGGCCTCGGTGGGCACTTCTTCCCAATCGATCGCCCCAATTTCGGCATAGAACGTTTCGTCATACGGACGAGTCCGAATCACAACGGGCATCGGCACGGCATGACCGAGAATCAAAGCCTGCTGCTTCGAGTCGAGCTTGGAGAGAACCGATCGCAAGCTTTGTCCACCCGACACTCCAGTAAAAATCGCCTCAATATCCTTCTCGTCGTTCAGCAACGCCGTAATCCGCGTTCCGACCTGCGACATGACTTCGTTATCGATGCCGGACGGACGCTGATCGACCACCAATAACGTGACGAAATATTTCCGCATTTCGCGGGCGATCGTGCCGAAAATCGTTTGTCCCACTGTAGACGGATCGAGAAAGCGGTGCGCTTCTTCGATCGTAATGACGAGCGGTTGGGGCGATCGCTCACGTTCTTCGTCTGCAAAACTTTTCAGCCTTGTGAACGTAGCTGGCGTGAATGCGGCGGGCGATCACGTTCGTCGCCAGCATGTATGACAGCAAATTCGATTGCGAACCAAATTCAACCACGACATGCTTTCCGGCTTCCAGCGATTCGAGAATTTGACTGACGTAGTTGTGCGGGCAGGTTTGCCGGAGATATTTCAAATCGTCAAGCCGCTGCAATTTGCGCTGCAACGCCATAATGGACGACTTGCTGCCCATTTTGACTTCACAAAATTCCTGAATTTCCTCATTGCTCATCGACAACAGGCGCGTAATCCAGCTTCGTCCAAATTCGTTGCGGAGAATAATCGCGTTTTCCAGACTCGCCTCAGACAAATTCAATCGCCGCGCACCAGCATCAGATCTTCCACGTCAATTTGGTCGTAGCTGATGTAAAGCTCTTGGGCATCGCGAACGCCACGCCGCTTGGTCGATTCCGGGTCAAGCGTGTAGATTTGCACCTGTCCGGGAAATAGCTGCCGCAAGCCTTTCACCGTACTAAACTGCTTGCCTTCGCGAGTCGCTTCCCAGCCATATTCCGAGTGCATATCGAAAATGAGATTCACCGCTGCCCGCTTGCGAATGATGCCCGACAGCAAGAGGCGCGTCAGAAATGATTTGCCCGTGCCGGACTTGCCAAACACGCCATTACTACGCTCGACAAATCGATCGAGATCCACGCAGATCGGCACATCCATATCGATCGGCATTCCGATCGCAAAATTGCGCCGCTGCGGGTCATCTTCCCAGCCAAAAACCGCACGAAAATCGCGATCGCTCGCATCAAACACTTGCGAAAAGTGGCTCGGAATCGTCTTCACGGGCAGCAGTTCAAAACCGCTATTTGACTGCGGCTCAAACGATCCGGGCAGCGATAATTGACCTTCGGAAACTTTCGATTTTTTCTTTTTTTCTGGCTTAAATTCTTCTGCCGTTTCGCTTGGTTGAGTCGGCGTAAACATCAGCATCGGCGTTAAGCTGACCGTGCCGTAAGTGCCACTACCTGCCAAAACTTCCTGCAAAACAGATTATTTGGATCGGGCGGATTGGCAATGATGCGCGGGTTGGCGGTTCCCAAGGCGACATCGGTGAGCATACAGAAAAAGCGCGATCGCCTGCCCTGCACGACGAGAAATTTGCCGACGCGCATTTCTTCCACCGACACATCAGGATGCAAACGCACTTCTAGACCTTGACTCAAAGAGCCTTGAATCACTGAACCAAGAGGCTGCTCAAGTTCCATGCCAACCATTGTGCCAACCATCGCTCGATCGAACTGCTTCCATAATACAGTCGTTCGATAATACGATCGTTCTACTCGCAATTTTTGCCGCAGAAATCTTCGCTTTAAGTTAGAAAATCGCAAGTTTTTGTTGCTTTTTTCGCTGCCAGAATCAGCGGTAGGGCGTCAAGCAATAGCGAGATAAGGATTAGCTTCACGCCAAGTTCAAGGCTCTAGTATTAATCCTGCTCGTTGGGCTGCTGTTGTTTGGAATCGGCTATGCTGCCAAATCTAATTATTGCAACTCACCGCTACGATAGAAACGGATCTTTCTTTCCGCATCCACATGACACCGCCGATTCAGTGGTATCCCGGCCACATTGCCAAAGCCGAACGCGCCCTACAGGAACAGCTTAAGCGGGTGGACGTGGTGCTGGAAGTGCGCGACGCCCGCATTCCGCTGACAACCAAGCATCCGCAGATCGATCAGTGGGTTGGCAACAAAGGCCGCGTCTTAGTGCTAAATCGGCTCGACATGATTCCCCCGTCACTGCATCAAAATGGATCGACTGGTTTGCCGCGCAGGGAGAAACTGCCTATTTCACCGAAGCGCAGCACGGCAAAGGCGTTGCCGCTGTTGCCCAAGCCGCCAAAATTGCCGGAGAGCAGATGAATCAGCGTCGGCGCGATCGCGACATGTTGCCCCGCGCTGTCCGAGCGGTTGTGCTGGGCTTTCCCAACGTCGGCAAGTCGGCTTTGATTAACCGCCTGCTAAATCGGCGTGTGGTCGAAAGCGCTCGGCGTCCCGGCGTGACAAGGCAACTGCGCTGGATTCGGATTTCTGACCAGCTTGAACTGCTGGATGCTCCGGGCGTTTTGCCCTCTCGCCTCTATGATCAAGCGGCGGCGCTGAAGCTGGCAATCTGTGACGACATTGGCGAGGCATCGTATGACAACCAGCGCGTTGCGGCTGTTTTGATCGATCTGCTCAGCCAGCTTCCACCGGGAATGCACGTCGAAGCGGCGTTGCGATCGCGCTACGGCTCGATCGGGCTGGCCGGACGGGAGAAAGCTACATTCGCGATCTGGCCGACCACCGCTATCAGAGCGACGTGGAGCGATCGGCGCGGCAACTGCTCAACGACTTTCGCAAAGGCAATTTGGGCGCACTGCCGCTAGAGTTGCCTTTGCAGTCCGCCGCCTCGATCGCTCAGCCAACTTGAAGCTTGTAGGTGGTCAGGTCAAGCCCGGAAATTGAAGCGGTCAGCGGCTCCCACAAGCGATCCTCGTGCTGCACCTGTGCATAGGCCGCCTCAGTCAGCAAAATTTCGCCCGATCGCGCCAGATCTTCACCCAGCTTGCAGGCCAAATTCATCTCGCTGCCATACAAATCATCGTCACCGACCAGCAGCAGATCGCCGTAGCCGATTCCAATCCCAACATACAGATCTTGCGCGTCCGGCAAATGCACGTTCACAGCCGCAAGTCTGGCCGAAATCGCGATCGCACAGTCGATCGCATCCGTCACGGAGTCAAAAATTGCAAAAATATTGTCGGCTTCGCGCTTCACCGTCCGGCCTTGGTGCTGCTCGATCACGGGGACGGCGATCGATCCCAACCGCTGCACCATCGCCAAAAAGTGAATGATGCTGTAGCGAATCGTCAGCCGCGAAAATCCGGCCATATCCAGGACAAGAACGGTGTGCGTCTGCAAAAACTGCTGGTAGATCTGGGCGTCGATCGCGGCTGCGGCTTCGGGCTGTTCGTTCCGCAGGCGCAAGAGGCGATCGAGGTCGGCTTTTGAGTAAGTCATGAATTGTGCAAAAACAATTGTGCGGAAAGGGCAATTTAGTTATTCCCTGCTTCCGCAAGATTTTCAGCAACTATTTTGTTTTGACAGCCATTTTGTTTTGACAGCCGCTACAGGTTTGACAGCCATCACACGATCGACTGCAAATGTTGAATCAGTTGATCGGCAGGCACAACGCCCTCAATCCGATTCACAGGTTGACCCTGCTTAAATAGCACGAGGGTCGGCAATGCCTGAATGCCGTACTGCGTCGCCAAATCTGGATAGTTGTCCGTGTTGATTTTCACAACCTGAACGCGATCGTGCATCTGCGCGTTCACCTGTTCAAGAATTTTCGCCATCATCTGACAGGGGCCACACCAAGGCGCGTAGAAGTCGATCAGTAAGGGTCGATCGCTGCCCTCGATCATCTCTTGAAACGTCGCAAATTCTTTTTTCGCTGCCATAAAAATCCTGGGAAAATCACTGCTGCCCCGATCCTAGTGCAAAAAATTTTCCAACCTGCCGCGATCCCCAAATGCCTTAAGATTGTTGGGGTATTTCGGATTTGCGAATCCCCGACACCCGATACCCCAAATGAACCCACGTCTGCAAAACCAAGTTGCGATCGTCACCGGAGCATCTCGCGGCATCGGTCGCGCCATTGCCCTTGCGCTGGCAACCGAGGGCGCAAAAGTCGCCGTCAACTACGCCAGTTCGAGCGGTGCAGCCGAAGAAGTGGTCAGTAAAATTGCCGAAATGGGCGGCGAGGCGATCGCCCTGCAAGCTGATGTCTCTCAGGCCGATCAGGTGGATGCGCTGGTCAACGGCGTGATGGAAAAATGGGGACGAGTGGATGTTTTGGTGAACAATGCCGGAATCACCAGAGATACGCTGCTGCTGCGGATGAAGCCGGACGATTGGCAGGCGGTGATCGACCTGAACCTGACGGGCGTTTTTCTCTGCACTCGCGCCATCAGTAAAATCATGCTGAAGCAAAAATCTGGACGCATTGTCAACATCACCTCAGTGGTCGGACTGATGGGCAATGCAGGACAGGCGAACTACAGCGCGGCCAAAGCAGGCGTGATCGGGTTTACCAGGTCGATCGCCAAAGAGCTTTCCAGCCGTGCGATCACCGTCAACGCCGTTGCTCCGGGCGTTCATCGCGACGGACATGACGCATGACTGTTAAATCTGAAGACATTCTCAAGTTCATTCCGCTCGGTCGCTACGGCCAACCTGAAGAAGTCGCCGGACTCGTGCAGTTTCTCGCGGCTGATCCTGCCGCTGCCTACATCACCGGACAGGTGTTTAATATTGACGGCGGTATGGTGATGGCTTAGGGCGATCGGGCGATCGGGGATCAGCCGAGACGCGAGATCTGTTGAGACGCGAGATCTCGCGTCTGTACGATGTCCGAATCGCGGTTGAATATTTTCGATCGTTAAGCTGGATCGAGGGTGCGATCGATTTGCTCGTAGGCTTGCTGGCAGGAGCGGAAGTTTTCGATTGTGATCGGCTGGCTGCCAAAGCAAACTTGCTCGTGCGTTTGAATCAAAAGCTGATAGAGTTGCGGCTGTGATAGCTGGCGGACGCACTGCGAGTATTCGCCATCGGTGCGGCTGGCCGCGATCGGAATTTGTTGTGTTTCATCTAGTCGCTGAAGCATGGCGAGATACAGCGATCGACAGGCTTCGCGATAGTTGCCTTGCTGCTGCTGCTGCTGCGCCTGTTTTAGCCATTCTGCCGCGCTCAGCGATCGGGCTGCGACTTGGGGCTGCGATCGAGATACCTGCACCTGTCGCAGTTGCGGAGCCAGCAGATTGACAAGCTGCCAGATCAGCCAGAGGGCAATCGCGGCCAGAATAATCCAGCAGAGCGTCACAATCCAATCGGGCGAAATTTGCACATTTGGAACGGGAAGCTGCGTATCCGCAAGCCGCACTTCAACCCATTCCCCCACGCGCTGCGAGAACAGGCGAAGCTGCCAGTCCAAACTGTTTTGTTGAAATGCTTCTGTCGTCATGGCTTTAAGTTAGCAAAGATCGCCCCTCCTTCAAATTCAACTGAGATCTTGCATCCGTCTCAGCAACGCCCGGAAATCAATTTCCGGGCTGAAAGTGAAAACCCGTTCAAACGGTGGACAAACTGGGTACGATCGGCCTTCTCAGTCCGGTTGAACTGAGATCTAACAATGAAGTAGAACCGCATAGATTCAATTGTCAAGGAACAGAAGTGTCTTTCGACAGCAAGGTTTTTTGAGTGGTTGATTACCTTTGCCACTACAATTAACATACCACGAATTGAGGTAGATTAACTGTGGCAAAACCCGAAATATTCATTACTTTTCGTGTCACTCAAGCAGAGAAGGACTTGCTCAAGCAATATTGCGAACAATCCGCCAGAAATCAAACGGATGTGCTTCGAGAACTCATCCGGACACTCAAGCGACGATTAAAGGATTGATAGCCAAGATGGTGTATGGCAACTCCGCTTCGCTCCATCGCCCGCCTGATATCCCAGGTCTAAAGCCACTGGGTTTTACGGCGTTCTCTATAAGGGGTTGCCAATGCCAGCGCATCGAAAAGGCGTACCAACTGTTTTTTAAGCATCACCACAAAGAAGTCAGACCACCCAGCTTTAAGCAGGTTAAAAAGTACGAGTCATTCACGCTCAAGCAGTGTGGATACAAGTTTTTAGGAGGAAATCGCGTCAAGATCGGCGGCTTGGTCTATCAATGCTGAACTCAAGAGAAATTGAGAGAACCGTCAAAAACCCTGACCAGCAAACGCACTCCCTTGGGTGAGCTTATTTGTGGGAGTTTGTCAAAGCCAATGCTGCGGATAGCGTCTTCCCGGCAGCAAATTATTCAGAACCAGCGTACAAAGAATCATCACGATCGAGCCAGCCAAAACCGGAGTCCACAAAAAATCCCAAGATACGCCGCTCATCACACCGACCAGCGCCACCGCCCCACCCAGCGGATGTAGCGTCCGGGTCAACTGCATCAGCTTAATTGCTGTTGCAACTGCGATCGCCATCACCCAAGGCTCCGTGCCAAAAAGCTGCACAAACGCGATGCACACGATCGCCCCCAAACAGTTGCCGCCAATCACGTTGCGCGGCTGAGCCAGCGGATTTTCAGGAATTGCAAACAGCAGCACTGCCGACGCGCCAAACGGTGCAGCAATCAGCGGATAGCGTGTGTGAACCGAGAGATATGCCAGTGCCGCAATGCCCAAAAAACTGCCAATCCAGGAAAACACCATTTGAGCCAGCGAAAAGCGCGGCTGATAGGCAGCAGAAATTTCAGCCTGACAAAACGGAGCCGATCGCGGATCGCGCAGCCGCTCCAGCAAAGGACTTGCTTTTTTCATAAAGATAAAAACTCGATCGAAGCTTGCTTGTCAAAAAGAATTAATGTCAGCATACTCTGACAATTTGGCCTAAGAAATAAGAAACCGTATTTTAAAACACAGAATTTTCCTATCTGCCTCATTCGATTTTCCTTATGTTGTCCGGTAGCTCAGAGCGATCGCCCACCCCCGACCCCGACAGGGTGAACGAAATTTGCCGCGCTGCTTGAGTCAGTGGATGAGTGGATGAGTGGATGGGCGATGGGTCGATGCGCCTGCCACTCATCCACTCATCCACCCATCCACCCCAACCCATCCCACGCCTTTTTTCGTTCGCCCCACCCGACACCCAAATGCAAAGACGACCAGCAACAGCGGTACAATAGACAGTCGATTGTCCTCGCAAAGCAACAAAATTCATGATTTCCAGTAACGACTTTCGCCCTGGTGTCAGCATTGTTCTTGACGGCTCCGTTTGGCGCGTCGTGGAGTTTTGCACGTCAAGCCAGGAAAAGGGTCTGCTTTTGTTCGCACCAAGCTCAAAAACGCCCAAAACGGCAACGTGGTGGAGCGCACCTTCCGAGCAGGTGAAAGCGTGCCGCAGGCCGTCCTGGAAAAATCCACGATGCAGCACACTTACAAAGAAGGCGACGACTACATCTTCATGGACATGGAGAGTTACGAGGAAGGTCGCCTCAATGCCAAGCAAATTGGCGATCGCGTCAAATATCTCAAAGACGGCATGGAAGTGAACGTGGTGCGCTGGGGCGAGCAGGTGATTGACGTGGAACTGCCCAACTCCGTTGTTTTGGAAGTGACGCAGACCGATCCGGGCGTGAAGGGCGACACGGCAACGGGTGGAACCAAGCCCGCGATCGTTGAAACCGGAGCGCAGGTGATGGTTCCTTTGTTCATCTCGATTGGTGAGCGCATCCGCGTTGACACCCGTGACGACAAGTATATGGGTCGCGAATAGCATTCGTTTCGAGCGGCTTGACGTGGCGCTCCTCACCCACTGGCTCAAGCGCACTGTTGTTAGGCAAAAACTGTGGAATTAAACTTTAATGAAATTCGCGAACTGCTGGCGGTGCTTCAGCAGACCGACATTGCAGAACTCTCGATCAAAAGCAGCGATTTTGAATTAAGCATTCGCAAAGACCGAGCAGTAAGCGATCGCCCGCCGGAACCTGCATTTGAACTGCCCCCGCTGGGCGCATCACCCGCCCCTGTCCCCACCCCTGCCGCCGTCCCCACGCCCCCGCCCAAAGCCGATCGACTGCTTGAAGTCGTTTCGCCAATGGTCGGCACGTTCTACCGCGCACCGGGGCCACGAAGAACCGCCCTATGTGGACGTGGGCGATCGCATCCGCGTC
>JAAUTJ010000531.1 GCA_012031475.1 Leptolyngbyaceae cyanobacterium SM1_3_5
ACAGTAAAAGCTATTAGTTGAATCGCTGATCAAAGTCGAACTAAAACATCAGCGTTGATGAGTCCGCAACTTGAGATCTGTAGCTTATTCGCCCTCGATTTTCGTCTAGCCCTACGGGTCCACCTCAGTTGGAGGTTGAGAACGTAGCGATCGAGCTTATCGCCGAGCCACGCAAGCTGGCCGTTGGGGAGTTTCATCAAGTCCTCATTGTTGGATCGACCAGCTTGAAATTGCGAGGACAATCGTTCGAGCCACGAGATTGAGCAGAGATGTTAAGAAGAGCGATCGGCAGCACGAAACCACCATTCGCCTCAAAGTATATCGGCTTGCAGCCGATATTCGTGATGACTTTAACAGTCTCAATCCAGTCGCTGACGAATCAGGGCAACACAGCGGTGCGGATGAGATCGAGCAAACGTATTGATAAATCGAATTGTCGGAACTCCTTGACGGGCTAAATTCGCCATGCGCTGCTGGTCACGATCGATTTGGTCAGCTTCGCTCCAATGCTGGCAACCATCCACTTCCACAACACACAGCTTGCCAGAATCGGGGTTGAAGCAAACGAGGTCGGCGGTGTAAGCCGAATCGATCGCAACTTGGTGACGGACAAACACGCCTCCATTTTGAAGCGAATGAACAAGGTCATCCTCCCCAATGCCAATGAAGCCTTGTTCGCGGGTTGCTGCAATCTCCGCTGGGGAATGGACTCGCCAGAACTTTCGTTGACAAGCTTCATCGATCGCCGTCTGTCGCCAGTCGTACTGCTCCTGCTTCAGGGCGATCGGGTCTTGTTTGCGCTGCCAATCTGGAAGCAAAACGCGATGAAAGTAAGACTCAGCTTTTTCATAGGCGACTTGTTGCTGGTGGTATTCTGTCTCAGCTTTGCGTTTTGCCACCCTGTATTTAGGGAAACGGATCGCGATCGCCCACGTCCACAGCCCAATTAACCCAATCCAAGCTAGTGGAGCGAGCGTTGCAGCAAAGAAAATCAGGGAGAGTAACGTTGAGCCAATGATGGGTGTCCAAAGCCAGTGCTTGAGATGAGGGGGAGTCGGTTGAATTGGCGGGCGCGGCATCCCAAACTGCTTATTGGTGAAGATTGGTTGCTGAACATGACCTGCATTCGGAACGACTTCATTGTGAATTCGGGCTGGAGTATAAGCGTCCCGCAAATTTTGCTGTATTCGCATCGGTTGAACTTTGAGCTTGGCGAGGGGCGATCGCCTTCATTATCTAGGCAGTATCTAGGCAGTGTCACTGAAACCAAAACTGAGGCCACCTACTGGAATCCTAAGAATCCGTAGTTGTCAATCCGGGTCGTAAATTGCTCTTGATTTGAATTTAAGCGTGGTGAGTAGAGGTTATGCCTGGGTGGAGTCGGGCGGATGCAACCCTGCTTGCCGTAGCAGTCGTCGCAAATTAATCACGCCCGGTCGATTGAGCTTGAGGGCATCAATGGTAGCTCTGCCCGTTGCACTCAGCCCAATGATTTCTAGATAGTCTGTACTCCAGCCAAAATGATCTTGCCATTGCTGCTGCCGGGGATGATAGAGCGGCGTTTCGGTTTGGCTGACCGGGTCGATCGCTCTCACCTTTGTGTATTTGTGGCCGTTGCAGCCACCGCAAGCGAGCGCAAGATTATCGAGTGTGGTTTCGCCGTCTTGGGCGATCGGAAGAATATGTTCGATCGCAAACGGCTGGGAAGTATAGTCCATTGCGCTCTGGCAATATTCACAGCGACGACGAGCGCGATCGATAATCGTCTGCTGCTCGGCTGTTGTGATGTAGCGTCTAGGCATACACGGGCGGCGACCCCAGGCCAAGCTGCTGCATCAAGGTGGGAAGCGACACTTGCCGCATCTGTGCGAGGGTAATCAGCCGCTGAAGGCGATCGGCGTCAGCTTGCTCAACGGTGTCGGTGAGCGTCAGCAGTTCTTGATGTTCTGGGTCAGTCAGAACTTCGGCTTGCAGTTTTTCGCGCAACTCGCGGTAGCGCTGCCCAATGGCGGGCGGAAGTGGCTGCTGAATTTGCGCCACCAGTTCCGCTTCGGACGGCGGCAGACTGACGATCGCCAGCTTTTGCCGTACCAAGGCTTGCTCTTCGGACGACAGCGTCGAAATCACCTGCACGATCGACTCGACCAGTTGGATATTCATCGCAGACTTCTATCCATTGCTCTACGCTCATTTTAGAAATTTAGTGGGCGTTTTCAGATCGCGCCTGTCGCGGCCTCTATCTGAGTTTGTGCGACCAGAATATCATTTAATAAACTGGGAAGATGGCATGACCCGCCAACTGCTGCACCGCGCCTCTATACCAAGCAGTTACAAATCAATAGGCGGACAATCTAGGGCCAAATCAAAGCACTGAAATTAAGCAAAAGCAGTTGTCATGACTGCAAACTGCTCTTGTCTAAGTCGTTGTGCAAACTGATTGAGTTTTTCCGCAATGACTGCTGGTTCTATGGCTCGATTTTCCTGTGCCACAAACGGAGCATAAACTAGGCATCTTTCCGCGACAAGCGCATGGCTCTGCTTGTGCTCATCTACTAGGGTGATTGCGCCCAAGATTCCCAAGCAAATTCCAAACGTATAACTGCCAATTTCAGCTTGCACAAAACCAATCATAGCAGTTCTGTTGTTAGCCAATTCTACTTCACCGACAACCTCAATAATTTCTCCCGTAAGATTCTCGGTGAAACAGTAATGATGAAGCGTCTGGATTATTCCTGAAGCACTCAATAGCTCGGAAAAGCTGAGAAAAAACTGATTCTCTGATAGCTGAAAAACCGGAAGCAAAGAGCTAAGTGTAACTGAAAGCTGATGTGCGATCGCCAATTGACGATCTTCAAGTTGCCCTTTTAATGGAAACTGACAAGTCATAGGAATATCCTTCTCTCCCCATTCAATTTCTACAACTAAAGAATCAGATGAACCCTGAAGCATGGAGACAACCTTTAGATAATTCCGAATCTCATCGAGCGGGTATTTCGTACCGTCGCTCTCAATATGGCAGGAAACCTTTATTTTGTTTTTAGGCTGAAAAATAAAATAAAAGAATTTTGATTTCACTCTGGCTTTGGCAAATTCTTCTGGAAATATTTGGTCGAAGGGAGAACGAAGTAGCTCTGCGTCAAATGCGATACCGGGAGAGAAGGTATATTCCTTAAACCTCAATACTGCTTTGACAGGTTTAGCCTGTAGCGAAATCAGCGCTTCGTCAGATTTTACAAACGGCTCACTCAACAAGATGCCGAATCTGCTATTGTAGCCGACACTCTTTTCAATAGAAACCGCTTCACCAATTCCCAAAGCTGAATCAACTAGCTTCTCCATAGAGTCAGCAGAGAACGTGATAGTAACTAAGGCTATAACCTGTTCAAAGCCAAGCGTTTTTAACAGCTTGGTTTTATCTTCAATATACTTTTCTAAGCCAGTAGGAATGTACTGCTCAATGGCGCGCTTCAAACCTTCACCATTGACCTTTTCTAGTTGATGCTCTTTTCGGTAAGAAATAAATATTTTGGACTTGTTTAATCCGTCGCCTTTGCCTTGCGATTCTAGTGATCGCGTTTTTTTAGGCTTCTTCAATGATTTCTTCGCCAACATGCACTAAATAAGCTGCTTGTTCTTGATCTTGACCGTCAAATTCAATGAAACAAAAAAACGTTGGCATTGGCGCTTTCACCAATCTGTTTAGCGCCGATAGTTTTACAGATGCACCTTTTTGCTTTTTGTCGGTTGATTTAATCTGAACTCGGCCTTCAACTGGGGCGGGCAGCAAATCTCTGGGCAGTCTTTCATCTTGTTGCCAAGGGAACTCTACGAGGAAATCCCACCCGGTTTTATCCATTTGCGATCCGTTGACAGTGAAGCCAGTCGAACTACACCAGCGCTTAAAAGTGGCTTCTCCCATTGCCCCAACATCGCGACCACTCATGAGGATTCTCCATATAACGATCAGCAGGCACTCATAATTATGCCCAGGTATAAAGAGTAACAACGATAATCAAAATTTTGTTTTTGACCCTTTCAAAATCGCGCCCTA
>JAAUTJ010000532.1 GCA_012031475.1 Leptolyngbyaceae cyanobacterium SM1_3_5
AATCATGCCGTCGCCATCAAACGGATGATGCAGCCGTTCTCCGCCGACTTCCAGCAGTCCCGGCCCGTTGCGAAACAGCGTTCCGCGCAGGTCAGCCGGAATTTCACCGTCGATCTCGTCAATTTCGTAGCTGTATTCGTGGGGAAGCGATCGATATCCCTTTTGCCAATCGGTCAGGACATAAGAAGTCTCGGTGGGAACCGATTCGGCGCGTTCGTGAAGCTGAAAACTCTGCATAGTTATGAAATGAATTAAAAGCTGAACAATTTCAAAGTCCCCCATTTTTGGGGGATTTAGGGGGCTTTCCCTCAAGATCTAGTCGATCGCTTCTTCTGCCGCTGCCACCAGTTCTGGCCTGAATTCCGCCGTCACCGATGAGGGAATCACTGGATCGATCGTCGGCGCGATCGCCTGCGGAACTTCACCTGTCGATTCAGAAGACGCAGCCGGAAGCCAGTTCAGCAGCGGTAGGGGAAGAAGCGTACTGAGATTGGTGATGATCACCAAAGCCAGAGGCGATCGAAATTGCTTTCGTTCACGCCCAGCCAGTGCATCAAAATCGCGCCCAACTCATACGAGAGCAAGCCCGCCAGATTCGTCACCGACATCAGCAGCGCGAACAAAGTTGCTTCCACTCCGGGCGGACACAATCTTGCGGCTAAAACGAGGAGGGGCATGTAAGCGATCTGCCCCATGACCGTCAGAATCAAGCTGTCGCCGAGACTGAACCAGGAATCGGCAATGCCGATCGATCGATTGGCGTGCGTCACCAGAATCAGCATCGTCATACCGAGAACAGTGGAGATTACGGTTGTCCAGCCGAAAATGACGCGAAACGGCAGCGCCTTAAAAAATCGCTGAAACATCCAGATGCCGACCAGCGAGGCGAGGCTTGTCACCAGTCGGACGCGACCCAGAAATTCCGGCTGAAAGTGCAGTTCGTTCGTGGTGAAGTAGAAAAAGGCGGAATCTGCCGAGGGCGTTGCTTGCCACAGAAACAGAAATACGGTCGGCATCCAGATCGCTTTTTGTGTCACCGCTTGCTTCAACTGCGCGACTTGGTCTTTCACCGCTGACCAGTTGCTGAGATGCGTCACCTTCTCTTCAACGATCAGTCCAGCGACCAAAGTGACAATCAGCGGAAATGCCGCCGTGATGCCGAAAATCGTTTTGGCGGTGAAATGCTCTAGCAGCAAGCCGCTCAGATATGCCGTCAGCAAGCCGCCAACGGCAGATGCTCCCCAGCAGATTGATTGCAGCGACCCGATATCGCTTTGCGATTCTGCCCGCGCCCGCTCCACGACGATCGAATCCACGATCACGTCACTGATTGCCAGCGAGAGGGAACTCAGGGCGATCGCGGTGGTTGCCGCCCAAGGCGAATGCACCACTGTCGCCATCATCACCCAGGCTCCCGTGCCCAGCAGTCCCGACAAAATCAGGTAGGGACGGCGGCGATAGCCAAACAGCGGCAACCCGTCGGAGAGGAAGCCAAACAGCGGCTTGATCATCCAAGGAAGCGCAACGATTCCCATTAAGGCCGACACCTGCGCGGGACTCAGCCCCAAGTCGTCCTTGAGGAAAAAGCTACCGCCAGTCGCGCCAGTCCCAAAATTCCCTGAACGAAATACACCAGCAAAATTGCCAGCAGTTCTGGGCTGGGTTCATGCCCCAAGAACACCTTTTGCGTCACGGTGTCTTTGAGCTTTGTGAAATTGGATGAAGAAGCAACCATGCAAAGGGTGCGATCGTAAAGAAATATCAAGGTTGCCTACCATGATACCTTCCTCGCCCAATGTGTCTACTGACTTGCGGGGGAGGAAGACCGCGATACCGCTCTGCGTCTGCTTTACAAAATTTATCGTCCTACTGTTGCGCTGTGCCGTTGACGGGCGGACAGGGGGCTTGCAAATCTGAGGCCAATCCCAATCGATCGACCAAACTCGACACCAAAATCACGCCCACCAGCACATACACCAGCGGCAGCGGATCGCCCCAACCTTTCGGATTTCCTGGCTGAAATTCGGCCATCGTCTTTTCTCGTAATGCTTCTTAGCACAAATTATCGCGTGAATCGATCGAGTTTGGACGCAGTTTCTTCGGACTTTATAGCTTTAACCAGGCAAACAAGTTTCCAAGCGTGAGTTGTAGCCCGATCGCAAAATTGGGAACGGGCAAAAACATCTGTCGGTTCTTCAAAAAATTCGGGTGGTTGCCCTGCCGGATAAGTCAGCACCGTTTCATCATCTGGATCGATAATCCAGCCAAGCTCAGTGCCGTGCTTCAAGCCGTGCAGCAAATTTCGCGTCACTCGGTTTTGCGATTGTTCGGGCGAGAGAATTTCAATTGACCAGTCGGGAGCGGCTTCAAACCGATTTGCCACTCGTCCGCGATCGTTTCTCGGAATGCGATCCCAGGTGAATACGGCGATATCTGGCACAGTCGATCGTCCCCCAAACGTACAGCGCAATTCTGGAAAGGCGAGTGCAACTTTCTGATCTTCCGTAACAGCATTGATTGCCGTCACTAATTTGCCCTGTATGCGGCTGTGCTGTCCCTGCGGCAGCGGCTTTTGAACAATTTGTCCGTCAATAAATTCGCTGGCAGGTTTGGTTTCTGGCAGCTTCAGAAACTCCGTCAAGGTCAAGGTTTTTTGAGGAATTTGCACCATAGGGCTTGCTCGATACTGTTCTGATCGCACTACTTACTATTGTTGCTGGCTCAAAACCTGCGGTGGATCAAACACAACGAAAAACGACCCCTGCCCCACCTGCCGCTGCAAAAATCGCACGTGATCATCGGCGTCGGTTTGGTTGTAGAGGCGGCAAATTGCTCTCGGCAACTGCCCCGGAAACGCAGCCACGATGACGTAAGGCCGATAGCTGTCGGGTGAGTAGGTGTGCGTCATAACGATTCTTGAGTGTGTATTACAGCAGAGAGTAGCACGATTGCAGCACAGAAAGGCATTTTATTCGCTTAGAGTATGCTAGATTTTTTGGCGAAAGCATGACGAGACATTGGCTGTGTTATGGATAGTGAGGTGAATTTGAACGCACTCATGACAAAACGGCTGGCAGTTTATTTGCCGGATATGGTTCTTGAAAAATTAGAAAAGTGGGCAAACGACGAACGCCGTTCTGCTAGTAATCTCGCTGCCTATCTGCTAGAAGCCGCAGTGCGAGAACATGACGATCGAGAAGAGGCGAAACAAAAAGACAAATCTTGAGCGAGGTGGGGGCGATCGAAACGGATGCAGCGACAGCAAGTGCTAACAACGCTAAACGACCACAAAGAAACGCTGAAGGGTTTCGGCGTGAAGTCGCTGCTGCTGTTTGGTTCGGTGGCGCGAGACGAGGCGCGATCGAATAGCGATGTAGATTTGCTCGTTGAGTTCGATCGACCCGTCGGACTGTTTACCTTTGTGCGAGTACAGCAATATCTCGAAGAAATTTTGGGGCGATCGATCGATTTGGGGACACCCGATTCGCTCAAGCCCTATTTGCGAGAACCCGTAATGCGCGAGGCAATTCGTGCCTTCTAGAAGCTGGCAGAATCGGATTCAAGATATTTTGGAAGCGATCGCAGAAATCGATCGCTTCACCAACGACATGACATTCGAGCAGTTTCAAGCAGATCCCAAAACAGTCAGAGCGGTTTGTACGATTTAGCAATCATCGGTGAAGCAATTCGATCGGTTCCTCCCGAAATTGAAATGCAACACCCGGATATTCCTTGGAATGAAGCGCGAGGAATCCGAAATATCGTGCTGCATGAATATTTTCGCGTAAACTTGGCGATCGTTTGGCAAACAATTCAAAGCGATCTGCCGCAATTGGCATTGTCACTACAGCAATTGCCATAACCGTTGCAAGCAATCGCACTGCACACGCAATCATTTTGAGTTAGGGGGGATACTTCTCAATGGCAAACGAAGAGCATTTGAGGATTTTGAGGGAAGGGGTCGATCGCTGGAGCCAATGGCGAAGGAAAAAATCTGATGTAAGACCCGACCTCAGCCGTGCCAACCTCAGCGGTGCCTCCTCATTG
>JAAUTJ010000023.1 GCA_012031475.1 Leptolyngbyaceae cyanobacterium SM1_3_5
GTCGATCGCGCCGGGATCGGCTGTCACCTTGAGGACGGCAGCCTGCGAGGGCGATCGCAAATCGGCTTCGATCAGCAGCGTCCGCTTTCCGGCATAGGCACTGGCGATCGCAGATTGTAAGCGGTGACGGTTTTGCCTTCCTGGGCGATCGTGCTGGTGAGAATCACGAGTTTGGGAAATTTGCTGCCTGTGGAGCGGCGAAGATTGCTGCGGAAGCGATCGAACGGTTCAAGGGTACGGCGAATCGGACGGGGCGATCGGCAACTCGCTGCGAGTTCGTTCCGGGGCGACCCGATCGGGCAGCAGCGGCAGCAAACCTAAGACCGGAATTTCCTGCTGGCGCAAGGCGGTTTGCAGATCTGTGAGCGTATGGAACGTGGCGTCAAGCGAATCCAGCAGCAGCACCAGTCCGCCGCCGACCAGCAGACCCACGAAGCCGCCAACCAGCAAAATCGCCGCCCCAGAGGGACTTTCGGCAACGGCCAGTTCGGTTTGCACAGTTTGAAGCACAACCAAGCTGCCGACCGTTTCCTTTTCGGCCAGGGTGACATCGGCCAGTCGCGCTTCAATTTGGTTGAAGGAATTTTGCTTAAGGGCGACGTTTTGCTGGAGCCGCGCTTGCTGAAGCTGTCGATTGGGGAGGCTGGCGTATTGCTGGCGCAGTTGACCTTCGGCCTGCTGCAAGGTCGCAAGCTGCTGAGTCAAGGTGTCGCGCTGCGTTTGCAGATTGACGAGCGTGTTGGCAAGCTGCTGACGGGCCGGATCGAGGCTGCTGTCTTGGCGAATTTGGCTGCTGTTGCGGAGGGGAGCCGCTTGCCGATCGCCGCCGACCACTTCCGAGACGCGCTGCTGCAAAAGCTGCTCGTAGGCTTGCTGCTGATTCCGCAGTTGAATCATGGTCGGATGCTCTGGGCGCAAGTCGGGCGCGAGAACTTGCAGTTGCGATTCGGTTTGATAAATTTGCGCTCTCAGGTTGGCGACGATCGGGTCGGCACTGAGGGCAGAAGAAGCATAGGCTTGGTCGGGCGTGAGTCCGAGGCGGGCTTGCAGGCTGCGAAGTTGAGCGTCAATCCCGGCGATCGATAGCTGAATTTGCCGCTGCTGCGCTTCGCCTCCGGTGATCGCGCTCAGCACATCGCCTTCTTGCGCGGCCTGCACAGCCGGAGCCTGCTGCCGGACATATTGTTCTAGCGCACGTTCGGCCTGCTGTAGTTCCAGCCCGACCTGCGATCGCAACTGCTGCAAATTGTCGGCAATCCGCGAGATCTGCTGCGTATTAAACTGGCGGCTTTGCTCGACGATCGCTTCCATCAGGCGATTGGCGGCTTCTTGTGCCAACGTTGCATCCGGGTCGCGATAGCGCACCAAGACTCGGTAGCCTGCGGCCTCGCGCTCTTCTCGGTCGCGATCGTCGTCACCCGGATTCACGACCACTTCGGCACGGGCGCGGATGTCGATCGGGTCAAGCCGCAACGACTGCGCGACGGCATTGACAACGGCATCCGAAAGCAAAAATTCTGCCGTGAGCGATTGCCTTGCTGCTGAAGCGCGGTTCCGGTCTGCGAAAGTGTCACGGGCGGCGCACTGTAGGCCAGCGTTCCGGCTGCGACAAATTCACTGGGCGGCTGGGGCTGCATCGCTGCAACGCCGGACAAGCTCATGACGACGAGAAATCCAGCGATCGCTGCCCACTTGTGTCGATCGATCGCAACGAGGTACCGCTGAAGCATCACAGCCATGTCGATTTCGAGAATGGATTTGCGTCCACCTTAGCAGCGCTGGCGAGTTGGGCGCGATCGGGCGGCAGGAATGCAAGGTTTTCTTAGCACACCGGGCAGACAGTTGGCGGGAATTCAGGCTAGCCATCAATGCGATCGAGCCAGTCTGAGCCGACGCGCAGGGTAATGTCCGATTCGAGATCGCCTGTGGAGGCCGCGACGACTTCACCCAGTCCAAGCGTGGTTTCGAGCCGCTGGGCGCTGTCGAGATCGCCGCGCTGGGCGATGATTTGGGTTTGCTGCTGCGGGTCTGACCAGTCTTGAATGATGTAGACGTTATCGAACCCTTGGGCTTGCAGGTAGGCAGCGGCACGATGAGCGACATCCGGTTCGCCAGAAGCGTTTTGAACGGCAATTCGCAACTGGGTCAGCGATTGGCGATCCTCCATCATGCCAACCATCGGCATTTCAAAATAGCTTGCCAATACCTGATCGCGGCCTGCTTCATCCAGCATCCAGTAGCTAGCGATGTATTCATCCGGCGTACTGAAGCGACCGGGAAGCATGACCATGTGGAAATCCTGGCGATCGAGATTCAGCCCAAAGCTGACCAGAGCCAGCATTTCCTCCAGCGTCAGGTTCGTATCGACATATTTCTGCATCAGTTCGATCGCCTGCGGCAGACGCGGCAACACAGCCGGACTGGTCAGCCGCTCTCGCAGAGCGCGAATCAGCGTTTGCTGCCGCTGGACACGACCAATATCGCCGTTGCCATCAGCGCGAAAGCGAGCAAATCCCTCGGCTTGTTCGCCATTGAGCGTTTGCCAGCCCTGTTCCAGGTCGATGAATAAGTCCTGCGTGTTGTCGGTGTATTTCATTTCCTGCGGGACGTAGACCTCGACACCGCCCAATAGATCGACCAGTTCCCGAAAGGCATCCGTGCTGACGCGGACATAGCGATCGATCGGCACATCGTTGAGCGTGTGGCTGACGACTCGCGCCGCCAATCCTGGCCCACCGACTTCGTTGGCATAGTTGATTTTGGTCAAGCCTTCACCGGGAATGTCCACCTGCGTATCGCGGGGAATCGACAGCACATTCACGGCGTTATTTTGCGGGTCGATCCGCACCAGCAGCATCGTGTCGCTGCGACCCATCAGGACTTCAGGCGAATTGGGTTCGGCCTCTAGGACGCGATCGACTCCCATCACCAGCACGTTGACAGGCCGCGTCACCTCATAGCGCAGCGTTTGCCGCATCAAGTCCTTGATCGAAAAATCCTGTTTCGCTTCCGGTGCGAGGGCGGTCGCTAGCGGCGTCGTCAACACCGCAACGGCTCCGAGCGTCCCCGAAACGATCGCCGTGATTAGAAACACAAAGCTCCACAGAATCCAATTGGCTCTGCGAGCGGGTGGAGCAGTGGCAACAATGGCACGATTTGGGCTTGACTGAGTTGCCGACTCCGGCTTTGGTTCCATTGATTCCACGCTCAATTTCCTTGTGTATTCCTAAGCGGTGTGACTTGCGATCGCTGGCGGCGCAACGATTAGGTCTAGAACAGCCGTTGGGTCTAGAACAGCCGTTGCGTTTTGTTACAGACCTTTCGCGATTATAGGGCAATCCCTGCGATCGCCTAGTGCTTCAAGCGATCGATGCCTGCTGCGATCGCCACAGTAACAAGACGCGATTTGCGGCAAATCTGTTTACACAAGAGCGCAGCGATTTGGCAAAATCCGGCAAAAACTCGCTCTCGCTACAAAGATTGTCTTGATTTCTAGTTTTGATGACATTTCGTCAGTTTGGCTCTACCAATCGCCAGAAAATCCGATTTGTCCTTGGGCATAATCTGGCGATCGCAAAGATGCTGTGAAGCCGGAACTTCACGGATGGCGCTCTTTGCAGGATCTCGGTAGGATCAACGCGAACTTCTTGGCAGCTTCATCATGATTCCGGTAATTCTTGCAGGTGGCAAAGGCGAACGATTTTGGCCGCTGAGTCGAAAACACCGACCCAAGCAGTTTCTCAGTCTTGACGGCAGCGGAAAAAGTCTGCTGCAAGCCACTGCCGATCGCCTGCTCGACCTGGCAAGCGGCTGGGATGGCTTGTGGGTGATCACCGCCGCACATTTAGCAGACGGTGTGCGCGAACAGTTGCCCGAGCTGCCAGAAGCCAACCTGCTTGTTGAAGTTGAAGGCCGAGACACGGCTCCGGCTGTCGCCTGGGCAACCCTGGAAATTGCCAAGCGCTATGGTGAAGATGCGATCGTCGGCTTCTTCCCCGCTGACCCCTGGATTGAAGATTTAACCGCCTTCCACCAAACTCTGCGATCTGCCGCCGCCCTTGCCGAGCAGCATCAGGCGATCGCCACGATCGGCATCACGCCCACCTCGCCCGCCACCGGATACGGCTACATCGAACAGGGCGACTCGATCGGCAGCTTCGACACCCTCGCCGCCTATAAAGTGAAGCGCTTCACCGAAAAGCCCGATCGCGCCACTGCGGAGTCCTTCCTCGCCCAAGGCTGCTTTAGCTGGAACAGCGGCATCTTCATTTTCCCCGCAGGCATTGCCCTGAGCGAACTGCACACCTACGCCCCCGAAATCATTCAACCGCTGGAAAAGCACGGGGGAGAAATTTACCCCAAACTGCCCAAAATCAGCATCGACTACGCCCTGATGGAAAAAACCCAGCGAGCCTACGTCCTGCCCAGCGACTTCGGCTGGGACGACTTGGGCGACTGGAACGCGATCGATCGCCTGCTCAAAACCGACCAGTCCAACGTCGAAGTCGCCAAACACATCGGCCTTGACACCCAAAATTCCCTGTTCTACTCCGAAAACTCTGACGATCTAATTGTGACGATCGGCCTCGACGATCTCGTCCGTCGTCCGCGATGGCAACATTACCCTCATCACGCACAAAGACCGCACCCAAGACATCAAGCAGGTGCTGAAGCAGATGCAGGCGCGATCGGATTTTCAGGATTTGCTGTGAGGCGATCGGGTGTCCGGTGTCGGCGGGGAGAGACGCGAGATCTCGTGTCTTACGGGGACGCGGCGGGGAAGCAGATGCCAAGCTACATTGACGCTTACGAGCAACCCCTTCAGGAGTCCCCCGGTGCAACCCTTTGGTCGGGGTTGGAGGTGTATTTGGAGGTGTATTTGGAGGTGGCTCTAGTCTCCACTGGTTTGGAAATCGAGAGTTGTTCTAACCGAAAGTCAGCTTTCAATCGTGAACAAGTTCAGCGCTGAAGCACTCGATCGCAAGGTCGCAGCCTCCAGCCTAGCGTTTCACCCCACAAGCCAGCTAAATAAAGCCAAAATGCCGCAAACCTTCCAAAATGCCGCCCGCACAGTGCGATCGCGCCACATATCGCGTCGGCAAACCGTCAGGATCATGCGGATTCGCCTGATGCCAATCAATCAGTTCCAGCTGAGCATTGCCGACGATGATCCCCTTCGCCTTGACCAATTGAAACATCGACAGATCGTTGCCTGAGTCGCCACAAACGACCGTGCGATCGCCCGTAATTCCCAGTTCCTTCTGCAAAAAATTAATCGCCGCTCCCTTGTTGCTTCGCACTGGCACAATATCGAGGTCAATATTGCTGCTGTAAATCAGTTGAACCTCCAGCCCTTGCTCCTTCAGCGCTGCCTTCAGTTCCGGCAAAACGTAAGCCGCAGGTTCCGGCTTCAGATGAAAACTCACCTTAAACGGCGCTTGCTCAGACGCATCCTGCGGCACCAGGTCGGCAAAATGGGCAGTCGTGGCGACGACACGATCGCGATCCCATCGGTGCGAGAGCAAATCTGCCCAAGCCGCATCCGGTGAATCGCCCTGCCGATAGATCTCCGTTCCGACTGACAAGACGCGAATATTCGGTTCCAGCATGTCTCGTTCCGTTTGCAGCATCCGAAATAAGGGCAGCGATCGCCCCGTTGCGTACACAATCACCGTTCCATGTGCTTCTCGATGCTGCTGCAAAAGCTGGTTGAGTTCGGCAAGGGCGCGATCGTCTCCCACCAGCGTGTTATCCAAATCCGTGACAAATAAAAACTGGCTCACAAAAAATGCTTAAGTAACGACGGCTAGCTTCCATCAGAAGTTTAGTGCGGAAAGGGCGATCGCTCCGTAAACTGCAAAGAAATCTCCTTAAACTAAGATCTTTGAGGATTTGCGATCGCCATGCCTCGATTTGATCATCGCGTCTGGATTTTGTTTATTGGGCGATTGCTGTCGCAGTTTGGCACGGGATTTACGCTGTTTTACGCGCCGATTTTCTTCGTCAATCAGGTTGGTTTATCGGCTACCGCTGTGGGAATTGGCATCGGCAGCGGCTCAATTACCGGAATCGCCGGACGGATCTTAGGCGGATCGTTTGCCGACTCGCGCCGCTGGGGTCGCCGCAAAACGCTGTTACTGTCGGCGGCAGTGTCCGCGATCGCCTGCTTTGTGCTGGCCGCCGCCGACAATTTGCCCGTCTTCGTGATCGGAAATTTGCTCTTGGGCTTTGGCGTCGGCCTTTATTGGCCTGCCACCGAAGCCATGATTGCCGACATCACCACCCCGACCAGCGCAACGAAGCCTACGCACTGACTCGGCTTGCAGACAACTTGGGACTCGGCTTAGGCGTTGTTTTGGGCGGCGTTTTGGTTAACACGACCGGAGCGTATCGATCGCTGTTCATCATCGACGGCATTTCGTTTGTGATTTTCTTTGGAATTATTTTGGGGGCGATCGAGGAAACCCTGAACCCTGAACACGTTGCGCCCAAGCTCGTCAAAGGCTGGACAATGGCCTTGCGCGATCGCCCGCTGCTGATTTATGCGATCGTCAACGTTCTGTTTACCACCTATCTCGCTCAAATCCAAAGCGCGATGCCGCTCTATTTCAGCAACTTCGCGCCTCCGGGTGGAGCGGCGATCGCCCCGCAGCTAATCAGCGTGATTTTCTCCTGGCACGTCGTTCTGACCGCAATCACCCAGTTGCCGATCGCCCGCTGGCTGAATCGCCTTCGTCACGTCCAAGCTTTGATGCTGGCCGCTTTCACCTTTGGGCTGGGCTTCGGCTGCGTCTGGCTAGCAGGCGCGATCGCGTGGGGGCATTTGATTTGGGCAGTTTTGAGCCTGAGCATTTTGGCGATCGCAGCCGTCGCCTACACGCCGATCGCCTCGGCCTTTGTGGTCAGCCTTGCTCCGGATGCACTGCGCGGTGTATACCTCTCGGTAAATTCGCTGTGCTGGGCAATTGGCTACCTGATTGGTCCCGCGATCGGCGGCTGGGCGATGGATCAGTCCGATCAAATTGCCGATTCCTTTTGGCTGGTGACGGCCTTCAGCGTAATTGCGATCGTGCTGCCGCTGCGCTACCTCGATCGATCGCTGCAATCGAGCGATCGATCGTCTCGTCCCAGCACCTAACCGCGCTCCCTTCCAACAGGCGTCACTTTCCAATAGGCGTCACTTTCATGCGTCACAATGGAAACACGCTTTCCCCCAATCTCTATGTCTGCGCTCACCATCTCTTCGCTCAACCAGGCCAAAGACCAGCTTGCCGACCTGATTGCCCGCTATCGATCGCAAGTCGATTTCCTCGCGATTCGCCTTGAAGAAGCTGAAGGAGCCGATATTCTTTTGCGCGGTGGACGGATCGAAACCTTGAGTGAAGGAATTTCGATCGGCGGACAGGTGCGAGCCTGCCACAAAGGGGGCTGGGGCTTTGCCAGCTTCAACCGACTTTCGACCCTGAAAGAACGCATCGAAGAAGCGATCGCCGCTGCCCGACTGGTGGGAGACGAAGAAACCCTGCTCGCCCCGGTTGACCCAATTCAAGATTCGCGCCAGCTTTTGCTAACCGGAAGCGACCCGCGCCAGATTCCGCTGGCTCAGAAAAAAGCGCTGTGTGAGCATTACGCCGAAATTTTACGCAGCGTGGACGATCGGATCACCACAACCTCCGTTCGCTATGGCGACAGCGCCCAGCGGATCATCCTCGCCACATCTGAGGGCACGATGATTGAACAGTCCTGGGTTGATCTGGAAATGCGCTTTGCGGCGACTGCCCGCCACTGCGAAACCGTCCAGACCGGGCGCGAAACGACGGGATCGCGCAAAGCCTACGAAGATTTGCTGAATTTGGATGTGCAGGTGCGGAGTGCGGGCGATCGTGCCGTCAATGCCCTTGCCCTGCCGCTGGTCAAGGGCGACACCTACACTGTTGTGATCGACCCGATTCTGACCGGATTGTTTGTCCACGAAGCTTTCGGCCATTTGTCGGAAGCAGACATGGCGTATGAAAATCCCGATCTGCTCGAAGTGATGAGCTTGGGACGGCGCTTTGGCGGATCTGATCTGCAAATTTTCGACGGAGCCGCCCCAGAAGGACATCGCGGCAGCTACTACTACGACGATGAAGGCGTTCCGGCTACAACGACGCAGCTAATTCAAGATGGCGTCTTGGTTGGACGGCTGCACTCGCGCGAAACCGCAGGCAAGCTGGGCGAAGCCCCGACCGGAAACGCCCGCTGCTTGAACTATCACTACCCGCCGATCGTCCGCATGACCAACACCTGGATCGATCGCGGCCACACGCCAGTCAACCAGCTTTTTGACGGCATCGATGAGGGCGTGTACGCCTGCAACTGGCAAGGCGGCATGACGAACGGCGAAATGTTCACCTTCACAGCCGGAGAAGCCTGGATGATTCGCAACGGCCAAATTGCCGAACCTGTGCGCGACGTGACGCTTTCGGGCAACGTGTTTACGACGCTGGCCGACATCGAGGCGATCGGAGACGATTTCTACTGGGACGAATCCGGCGGCTGCGGCAAAGGCGGACAGAGCGGACTCGCCGTCGGCTGCGGTGGCCCCAGCTTGCGGATTCGCGATGTGGTCGTGGGCGGCGAGGCCGAAGAAGATTAGCGATCGCCCAAACCTTAAAGAAAAGCAATTTGCGGAGCGAATCACCAAGACCAAACTAAAATGAGGGTTTCGCGCTCCGATCATTGCCATGCAGCTACAGTCTCTCAATCGCGTCCTTGCCAACCTGCGACGATACTGGTTAATCGGGCTGGGCGCAAGTTTGAGCCTGCTGCTGCTGACCACTGCCAACGCCATTACGCCGCAGCTATTTCGCTGGGGAATCGATCGCGGCATTGCCGATCGCAACCTCGACGTGGTGATGCAGGTGGCGATCGCAATGGTGCTGGTGGCGATCGGGCGCGGAGTGTTTAACTTTGGGCAAAGCTTTTGGGCAGAGCAGCTAGGACAAAACATCGCCTACGATCTGCGAAATCGGATTTTCAAGAAACTCGAAAATCTCAGCTTCAGCTATCACGATCGCACCCAAACATCGCAGCTTTTGACGCGGATGACCAGCGATGTCGAGCAGATTCGCACCTTCATCGGCACAGGCTTACTGCAAGTTGTCAGTTCGATCGTGACGCTGGCAACCACAACGGTTATTTTGCTGATTATGAACTGGCAGCTAGCGCTGGTTAGCTTGATGCTGGTGCCGATCGCCGCCTACATTTTGTTTCAATTTTTCACGCGCAATCAAGTTTTATTTGGACAGGCGCAAGAGAAATTAGGCGATCTGAATGCCGTTTTGCAAGAAAATTTGCTGGGTATTCGGGTTGTTAAAGCATTTGTGCGCGAACAAACCGAAATCGATCGCTACACCCGCTCCAATGATGAACTGGTGCAGGTAAGCATGAAAACGATCGCCGCGATTCGTAACGCATTTCCCTATATTTTTCTGTTAAGCAACTTGATTACCTTAGCCGTTGTGGGTTATGGCGGAGCGCAAGTGATTGGCGGCGATTTTTCGATCGGTGAACTGGTCGCTTTCAACTCATACTTACTATTTATTTTGCAGCCCATTCTCCTGGTTGGATTTGCCGCTCCTGTGATCGCTCAAGCCGCCGCTTCCGCAGAACGAGTCTATGAAGTGGTCGATGCTGAAATTGAAATTCGCGATCGCCCCAACGCCGTTTCACTGAACGACTGCATCGGTCGAATTACCTTTGAAAATGTGCATTTTCGCTATCCGGGTTCATCGACAGAAGCACTGAAAGGAATTTCTTTTGAAACGCGCCCAAACGAATTAATTGCCGTTTTGGGAATGACCGGATCGGGCAAAAGCACGATTATGAATTTGCTGCCTCGATTCTACGATGTCACATCAGGCTCAATTCGGATTGATGGAACTGACGTGCGCGATTTTCAGCTTGCCAGTTTGCGATCGAAAATCGGCATTGTCTTTCAAGAAACCACTTTGTTTTCCGGTACACTGCACGACAATATTGCCTATGCAAAACCGGATGCCTCAATCGAAGAAATTATCGAAGTGGCAAAAACCGCACAAATTCACGACTTCATTGCAGGCTTACCAGAAGGCTACAGCACGATCGTCGGTGAGCGCGGCTTAGGCTTATCGGGCGGACAAAAACAGCGAATTGCGATCGCCCGCACACTGCTTACCAACTACCGAATTTTAATTCTAGATGACAGCACAAGCGCGATCGATGCCAAAACCGCCAGCCAAATTCAAGCCGCTTTAGATGACTTAATGCGTCAGAAAACCTGCACCAGTTTTGTGATTGCTCAGCGGATTAGCACCATTAAAAATCCGATCGAATTTTCCTCATGGATCAAGGTTGGCTTGTCGCTCAAGGAACACATGAAGAGCTAATGCAAACAAGCCCACTCTACAGTTTAATCCTCGAATCACAACTGCAAAAAACCGCATCTGTTCCGCAATCTTCCCTGCTCAAACATCCTCCGTATGGCGATCGAAACTAATCTAATTCGACGAATTGAAGAGCGATCGCTCAACGCTTGGGCGGCTCCGCGATCGCTGTTGCTTGATGGCTGGATTTTGCGATTTGCATCTGGCTATACGAAGCGAGCAAATTCTGTTAGCGTCCTGTATGAAGGCGATCGATCGCTTGTCGAAAAGATTGAGCTTTGTCAGCAGATATATGCTCAGCAAAATCTACCGCCAATCTTTAGATTGTCACCGCTTGCGCCGATTGAACTTGACGATAAGCTAACTGAATTAGGATTTACGCAGTCCGATTTTACGAGCATACAAACAAGAGATTTGTCTCAATTTGAGGAAGTTGTGATCGAATATCTACAAATTAATTCAGATTATTCAAAATGGCTGAATTGTTTTGCTCAAGTTTGCGAAGTATCGATCGCAGATCAACAGCGCCTTACAAAAATTCTGGCGAGTATTGTTCCAACCAAAGCGTTTGCAGTGTTATAGGAAAGAAGACGAGCCGATCGCAGTTGGCCTGGCCGTATTGGAAAGCAAGGATGTTGGTTTATTTGAAATTGTGACGCGAGAAATTCATCGTCGTCAGGGACGTGGGCGATCGATCGTTCTGGGCTTACTAAGCTGGGCAAAACAGCAAGGTGCAACAACTGCCTATCTTCAGGTTGTTGCCGATAATTTACCTGCTTTGAAGCTTTACGAGAAACTAGGTTTTACTGAACTTTATCAGTATTTTTATCGCATTCAAAATTGTCCCTAATAGTAAGAGAAATTAGTATGAGAAGTTTTAGTCCGATCGTTGCTTCCGAACAAAAAGCCAGTCAGCAAATTTCGACGTTGAATCGATTAATTGCCTATTTACGGCCTTATCGCCGAGAAGTGCCGATCGCCATTCTCATGGTGATGATTGGAGCCGCCACGCAGTCGCTTGGACCTGCTTTAATTGGCTGGTCGATCGATAACCTAATTCGCCCTGGAAATCTGCGCGGCCTACTAATCATGTTGGCGATTCTAGCCGTAAATTATATTGGCGGAATCATGGCAATTCGCCAGCAAATCCATCGCGTCGGCTGGATTATGCAGCGAATGCTGGCGCAACTGCGGCAAGATATTTTTCTGAAGATTCAAAGCTTGCCTGTCAGCTTTTTCGATCGCTCTGAGGCTGGAGATTTGATGAGCCGATTGCTCAACGATGTGAGTACGGTCAATCAGGCATTTGGACAGACGATCGCGCAAATGTTGGGCAACTTGTTCAGCTTGTTTGGCATCATTATTGCGATGCTAATTATCGATTTTCGCCTGGGATTGCTGAGCAACTTAATTGTGCCGCTGATGATTTTAACGACACAGTTTTTTGCTCGATGGGCGCGATCGCGGTTTCGCGTCACGAGAGAAACGATCGGCGATCTTTCCACCAAAATTGAAGAAGATATCGGCAGCATTCGCGAAGCCCAAGCTTTCAATCGCGTTCAGTTAAACATTCGCGAATTTGTCGAATTAAATGCTGCAAATCGAGATGCAAACATTAGCGCAGTGGCAATTACGGCGGCGTTTTTGCCTTCGATCGATTTTCTCAATTCGATCGCGACTGCGCTCGTTTTAGCCTATGGCGGCTATCTCGCGGTGACGGGTCAGGCAACGGTCGGCGTTGTTACCGCATTTCTCCTTTATGTGCAGCAGTTTTTTCGGCCTATTCAAATCTTGAGTCAGTTTTATACTCAGGCACAGTCGGCTTTAGCGGGAGCCGAACGCATTTTTCGCTTAATTGATGAGCCTGCCAAGCTTGAAGATGCGCCGGACGCGATCGAAATGCCGCCGATGCGAGGTGAAGTAAAATTCGAGAACGTTTCCTTTGGATATAGTGCAAATCAACGGGTTCTCAATGAAGTTAACCTGCACGCAAAACCCGGACAAATGATTGCTCTGGTGGGGGCAACGGGAGCCGGAAAAAGTACAATCATTAACTTGATTTTGCGCTTTTATGATGTGAGTGCGGGCAGCGTCAAAATTGATGGAATTGATCTGCGATCGGTCACACAATCCAGCCTGCGCCGTCAGATTGGACTCGTTTTGCAGGACAACATTTTGTTTAGCGGAACAGTGGCGGAAAATATTGCGTTTGGTCGTCCAAATGCCACTCAAGCCGAGGTTGAAGCGGCTGCTCAAACCGCGAACGTTCATGAGTTTATTACGCAGTTACCGCAGGGCTATGCAACTCTTTTGGGTGAGCGCGGATCGAATCTCAGTCAAGGTCAGCGACAGCTAATTAGCATTGCTCGCGCCGTGCTGGTGAATCCGCGCATTTTGATTTTAGATGAGGCGACGAGCAGCATTGATACGCGCACTGAAAAATTAGTTCAGGCCGCGATCGATCGTCTCTTAAGCAATCGAACCAGCTTCGTAATCGCCCATCGTCTCAGCACCGTCACGCAGGCTGATCAAGTTTTGGTAATTCAGCAAGGGCAAATTGTTGAGCAGGGAACGCATCAGGAATTGGTGGACAAGCAAGGCATTTATGCGAATTTGTATGCGCTCCAGCTTGGAGCCGCTAGCCCGGTTTGAGGCTGGTTTGGTAAACTTCGATCGCGAAATTGAAACTCAAGAAAATCGTAACATGGCGACTGATTCAAACTTTATTAAGCTCGACCAGTTCCTTAAATTTGTCGGCGTGGTGCAGACCGGGGGCGAAGCGAAACTGTTAATTCAAGATGAACAGGTAGAAGTCAACGGCAGTATTGAAACTCGGCGTGGACGCAAGCTTGTTCAGGGCGATCGAGTCTTCACAATGGGCGAAACCTATCAGGTTGATTTGGCGGACGGGCGATCGAATTCTTAATCAAGAATATTTCGTACATTAGGAAGGTTGAAGGGCGATCGATCATCCCAATTCGGTCGCCTCAATATTCGATCGCCTCAATCAAAATCGCGATCGCGAGTTGAGATAAAATCACATCAACCATCGAGAAAACTGAACTCATGACTGCGAAAGAACAACTGCTTGAAGAACTTGCCCAAGTCCCAGACTTTCTGGCTCAGGAAGTTTTAGACTTCTTACTGTTCATCAAAATTAAGCTGCGGCAGAGAGTTTCTGAGGCTCAATCTTCAGAAGATTTGCAAGCGATCTCGTCCCAATCGTTTCTAGAATTTGTGAACGAAATGAATTCTCAAGTGCCGTCAGAAGAATGGGCGAAACTTCCCAGCGATCTCGCTCAAAACATTGATCACTACCTTTATGGCGCTCCCAAGCCTGAAGAATGAGAACGGTATTTGCTGACACTGGCTATTGGGTTGCTCTCATCAATCCTGGCGATAATCTGCATCAAAAAGCGAAAAGTCTCACTGCTGCCATGCCTCTACGGATCGTTACGAGCGAGATGGTATGGACTGAAGTATTGAATGCGTTCTCGAAGCAAAGCAGCTTTTTCAAAAAGTCAGCGATCGCCTTTGCCAATCGCTCCTACAATGACTCTATGATTGAAGTTATTCCACAAACGAGCGATCGCTTCCGAAACGCTCTTGAACTCTACAAGCAGCGGCTTGATCAAGCTTGGAGCCATACCGATTGTGCTTCATTTCTCATCATGCAGGAGTGAAATATCTTTGAAGCGTTCGCACATGATAAACACTTTGAGCAAGCAGGATTTGTCGCTTTGTTGCGCCAGTAGTGAATCTCATGAAGGACGATCGACTCTCCAAAATTACGAAGCGATCGATTTGCAGAGGCGATCGATCTGCTTCTACTCCTGACTCGATGCAGATTGAAAAACTCGATCGTCCACCCCACAGCCCCTTCACTCACTCTCCCCAACTCCCTCACTTCCTCCCAATCCCAACTGTTTCTTTAATGCTTCAGGTACATTTTCCGCCGTTTCAAGTTCTATAAGATCTCCCCAATTAGTGTGTTCATCCCAAATAATATCTTTGAGGTTTGCACCGAAGGCTTCGCAGTAGAAACTAGCACCACTAATATTTGCTCCTCTTAGATCTGCACCGCTAAGGTTCGCACCGTCAAGAAAATGATCACCAAAATCTGAAAAGCCAAAGTAAGCTTCGCAAAGATTAGCATTTCTGAGATTTACATTACGAAGATTTGCGCCGCTAAAATTTGCATCAGTTAGAATCGCCCCAGAAAGGTCTGCACCTTCAAGATTTGCTTGCCTAAGATCTGCTCCACATAAACATACGTTTGCCAAAGATGCTCCGCTTAGGTTTAAACCAGATAAATCTGCGGCAACAAGATTTGCACCTTCAAGGTTCACGTACTCAAGATCCTTCTTCCATAGATGTTGTGTAATCCAATCGAAGGCCAGGATGTTAACGCACTTGCCATAATGAATAATGTGGAGCAAGCTGTTTGAGCTAATTTCTTCGGTGTCTGGTTTACCACAAGGATAAAAAGCAACTTGCTTTTTCAAGTCTTCTCTAGTTTTGGCGTAATGGTTTAGTTCCAAAAGCAGAATCATCACATTCAATCCTGTATAAACATCGACCTGTCGAAGCCCGATCGCCAACTTCGCCTCTTGCAACTTCAGCATCTTTTTCTGAGGTAAATTCTCAGGAAATGAATCGATGAATTCGCCATCGCACCAGCGGAGGTAGAAACTTTCAAGGCGTTGGAAGAGGCGGACGGGTTCAAATTCGGTGCTGCTTGAGAGGAGTGCCATCAGGTAGCCGACGATTTCAACCGTTAGCCCACCGTATCCGAGCAAATCATAAATTTCCCAATTCATTTGCTCGGTTGAAACATAAAATTCCTTGCGTCGATCGCCCGCTTTCGACCAGTCCTCGATCGCTTCCTTCAGCCGTTCTGCACACAAAAACTCGCTGAAACTCTTGTGAACAAATTCGATCGAGCCTGTGCCGCGCCCCTCCTGCAAATAGAACGCCGCCAGCGCATTTCGCAGCGGATTATCTTGGAGCCGCGATCGCGCTTCTTCAAGCAGAGATTTGGCATTGTCATCAGTTTTGAGACGGTCTTCGATCATCGCGATCGACGCACACTCGCCGCCCGACTGCACCACACACAGCCCCGCTTCGGCCAAAATTCGCCGCAGTCCTGCCGTTTCAATTTCCGTCAGGTCGCGATTCAGCAAATCAGGACGCTGTTTGTTGAGAACCCAGTCGATCGTTTTTTCGTAGATTAAGACTTTGGCGATCGCTTCATTCGCCCCTTCAAACATTTCGATGCTCAATTCCCCGTCTCGGTGCATCGCCGCAAGCAGGTACAGCAATAGCGGCTCTCTGGTCAATTCTTGAACGCGATCGGGCATCCGTTCATCGCGCAAAATTCCTTTCAGATAGGCGGTTCGGACGTTGACCAGTTTGCCCATTTGGCAAACCACTGGTCTTGGCGATCGTCATCCATCGGCAGAATTTCGACCCGCTCCAGATTCGACGGCATGAAGCGATCGATCGTTTGCAAAGAGAGCGATCGGCCTGTAATCAAGACGCGATGCTGCTTTTCAGAATTGTTGGCGCAGCTATCTTGAAATCTGCCGACCTGCTTCAGAAATTCTTCCAGTCCGCCGCTGGTTCGCCCTTCCATCAGCAGTTCATCAAAGCCATCGAGCAGAAACAAAAAGCGAATGTTGCGATCGGTCAGCCAGCCCGAATCGTTGTCCGCAAAATCGCGATCGACCGCTTTTCGCAAGGTTTCCTCAAAATCTTTTTCGATCGTCCGCACGTCCCGTAATCGAATCAAAATCGGCGTCCAAACCGGATGCAAATTTTCCCGCACCCAGTCGGCAAACATCCGACAAAACACGCTTTTCCCCCGTCCGGGGGCCACCTTGAATAAACAAAACTTTGGTTTGCTGGCTGGCATCGGTGAGCGAGTTTTTTGCCCACTGTTCCAGATCGATCGCGCCCTGCGCTTTGTCGATTTCGCCGTCCTTCAAAAGCGACTGAGCTTGCAGCGGCACATAAATATCGCGAAACGAAAACTGCTCGCTAAACACCAACTCCAGCGGCTTCGGCTTAATTTTCTCTGCCAAATAGCCGTCAATGCTGGCATATTTTTCCAGGACGGCCTGCCCGCCCATCTGATACCACTTCACGAGCCGTTCCGTCGCTCCTCCCGCGTTCGCCAAGGCGGGCAGCAAATAGCGATCGGTACTGCGAGCAACCTGTTCGGCAATTCGATCGGCATCCGAGGCAGGAAATCCCATCTGCTGCAATCGCAAGCTCAACGCCTGATTGAACACTTTGGCAAACGGCGATTCGTGAAAAAAGACGATCGCCGCCGCGCCGCCTGATCGTCCAGTTCCAGTTCGTCCAGCCGATCGCCCAACTGCTTGATCTGCTGCTTCACCAGTTCAGAGGCGGATTTTGCGCTGGCCTGCCTCAGTCGCGCCTGCGCTTCCGGCTTGACCGTTGCCAACATTTGCCGAAAGCGATCGCGAAAGCTCTCCAAATACGCTGCCTGACTCACAAGCGCGATCGACTGCGCCAAAGTCGGCTCAACTTTCGTCTTCTCTAGATAAAACTTCAGCAAACTCGTCGCAATCTTGACAAACGGCAAGCTGGACTCAGCCAGTTCTGCGATCGGCGAATTCAACACGTCGAGCAGCGACGCCCCCTGCTCAATCAGCGGCGCGATCGCTTTAATCTCATCTTTATTGATCTTTTCGGCAAAACTAAACGTCTTTTCGGCAACGTCCGCTGCTGAATCGATCGAGCCGATCGAAACCAAATCCTTGATATCCGTGTTGAGAAACTTCCAAATGCGTGTGACCATTGCTGCTCTGCGATCGCTCCATCAAGACTAACTCAACAGCCACAAATCGCAAGAGAACGCATAAAATTTAGAGCGATCGAGCTTTTTGCCGAAGATGATGAAGCCAGCGATTCGCTACGAAATTATTCTCTATTGGAGCGAAATCGATCGCGCCTTTATTGCTGAAGTGCCCGAACTGCCTGGATGCGCGGCAGATGGAGCAACGTATTCTGAGGCTTTGCAAAATGTCGAAGTTGTGATGCAAGAATGGATCGAAACTGCACAAGAATTAGATCGTCCAATTCCTGAACCAAAAGGGCGATTGATGTTTGCTTGAAGGGCGATCGCTCCATCCAAACGAACTCAACAGAAGCGATCGCACAGGTTCGATCAATTCCTCTAAATAACTAAACCGAGCAGCGTGGCGATCGCAGGCACGAGCTTATTAAATTCAGTGACGAGCGTGGTTGCCATTGGGACTGCGGTGGGAACTGCACCCACAATTCGGCGGAGCGATCGCATTGCTTTTGCGCCCATCGTTTGCTTTTCTGCTTCTGGCTTTTGGGCGGCTTCTGCTAACAGCTTCACTTCTGCAAGCGCATCGGCTTTGTCTGCTTCCGGCAAGACGGCTTCATCTGCGGTTTCGAGGACGGCTTGAAGCTGAAACAGCAATTCTTTGAGGTTGGCTTCATCCGCAGAAGCGTCGGATAGCTGATTGATTGCATTCGTGACATTGCCGCTGATGTCTTGTAGACCCACAACAGAATTGGTGGCGTTGAAATTACCACCAACGTTAAAGTTTTGACTTTGATCGTTCACTTTTCCATCTCCTACTAACTGCGTGATTTGAGTCGGTTTGTTTGCCAGCGCGATCGCAATATCTTTCAGATCAGTCGATCGCAATTTAAGCTGCTCGTTTTCAGCTTCAAGCTGTTTTACTCGTTCTTCGTAAGGCTTGAGAAAATCTTGCTCAATTTTGGCTTTTGTCGGCAGTTCAGGAACTTCGATCGTCACTAAAACATCATTGCCTTTCTTTTCAATTCCTTGAATCGCGTCAAAGCTAATATCGGG
>JAAUTJ010000533.1 GCA_012031475.1 Leptolyngbyaceae cyanobacterium SM1_3_5
GTCGCCAGTCGATTTCGCTGATTTTTGACGGTGGCCCGGATGAAGTTGAACTGGAAAATGGCGATCGCCCCGCGTCAACCGCTTGGGGGCAGGCGTCAGCCTTAGCCGTCCGCTGGATGAGTGGCTGGGCTTAGAAGGCTGGCGGGCGTCGCTGGGCTTGCAGTATCAGCGCGTCACGATCACCGATGGCGATGGCGATCGCACGACGGAAGACGAAGAAGGCAACCCCTTGAGCTTCAGCGGTGAGGGCGTGGATGACATCACGACGCTTCAGCTTTCGGCTGTCAGCGACCAGCGCGGCTTTACGGACGCTCAGGCCACGAGCGGATCGCTATTTCGCCTCAGTACCGAGCAGTCGATTCCGGTCGGCTCAGGTAGCCTGTTTTTCAACCGGGTGCGCGGCAGCTACACCCAATACATTCCCGTCAGTTTCACCAACTTCACGGATGGCCCCGAAACGCTGTTTTCAATCTCCAAGCGGGAACTGTGCTGGGCGATCTGCCGCCGTATGAAGCGTTTTCGCTGGGTGGAGCCGATTCGGTGCGCGGCTACGATTCGGGCGATTTGGGCAGCGGTCGCAGCTTTGTTCAGGGCACGGTCGAATATCGCTTCCCGATTTTTGCGATCGTGGGCGGCGCTCTGTTCGTCGATGCCGGAACGGACTTGGGCAGCGGTGACACGGTTCTGGGCGATCCGGCGGGCGCACGAGACAAACCCGGAAGCGGCTTTGGCGTGGGCGCAGGCATCCGCGTCAATTCGCCGCTCGGTCAAATTCGCGTCGATTTTGCCGTGAATGACGATGGCGACAACCGCATCCACTTTGGCATCGGGGAGCGGTTCTGATGCAAACCGAAACCGCCGCGATCGATCGCCCCCGCGATCGATCCCCGCAGCAAACGCTGGCAGGCGAATTCGCGCGATCGGGCGTCGGCCTGCATTCGGGCGAAACAACATCGGTGCGCGTTCTGCCGGATGCGCCCGGAAGCGGTCGCTATTTTGTCCGCGTGGATCTGCCGGATGCGCCGATCGTTCCGGCTGCGATCGAGTCCGTTTCACAAACCACGCTTTCCACCGAACTCGCCGCTGGTGGAGTTCACGTCCGCACGGTCGAGCATTTGCTGGCGGCACTGGCGGCACTGGGCATCGACAACGCCCGCATCGAAATCGACGGGGCAGAAGTTCCTTTGCTCGACGGATCGGCGCGGGAGTGGGCGGAGGCGATCGCGCAAACAGGCATCACGACCCAATCCGCCGATCGTCCGATTTTCCATCTGGAAGAACCGATCTGGGTGCATCAGGGCGATGCATTTGTGGCGGCGCTCCCCTCCCCTCAGTTGCGCTGGAGCTACGGAATTGATTTTGAACTGAGCGCGATCGGCAATCAGTGGTTTAGCTGGTCGCCAGAAAGCGACTCGTTTGAGACGGCGATCGCGCCTGCCAGAACGTTTGGACTGGCGCATCAAATCGAACAGCTACGGCAAGCGGGATTGATCAAGGGCGGCAGCCTGGAAAATGCGCTGGTTTGCAGTACAGAAGGATGGCTGAATCCGCCGTTGAGATTTTCAAATGAGCCAGTCCGTCATAAACTTTTAGACTTAGTAGGGGATTTAAGTTTGCTCGGCGTGTTTCCGGTTGCTCATGTGCTGGCCTACAAAGCCAGTCATCAGCTACACACCCAGCTAACGCGCTTGCTAGCGACTGTTTTTGCCCGTACCTGAGCGAAAAGCTCAACTTTCACCTTCAGCCCTACCCGTACCCGCTCATGTCCATTTTGACTGACGTTCATGCCGTTCCTGCTGCCGAGCCTGAGCAGGATCTCGATCGATCGGCTGCGCCCAAAACGACGTTTAGCGTCGAAGAAATTCACAAACTGCTGCCGCATCGCTATCCGTTTTCGCTGGTCGATCGCATCATCGATTTCACGCCCGGAGCCAGAGCGGTCGGCATCAAGAACGTCACGTTCAACGAGCCGCACTTTCAAGGGCACTTCCCCGGAAGGCCGATTATGCCCGGAGTTTTGATCGTTGAGGCGATGGCGCAAGTCGGCGGCGTGGTGCTGACGCAGCTAGCGGATATTCCAGTCGGGCTGTTTATGTTTGCAGGCATTGATAAAGTCCGGTTTCGTCGTCCGGTTGTTCCCGGCGATCAGCTGGTGATGACGGTGGAACTGTTGACCATTAAGCGGCGTCGTTTTGGCAAAATGCAGGGCAGAGCCGAGGTAGACGGCCAGCTTGCTGCCGAAGGCGAACTGATGTTTTCCCTGGTTGACTAGGCCGATCGATCGCAACTCCTTTTCCCTGCCCCCGTCGTGTCAAACTTGACTACCCTCATTCACCCCACCGCCGTCATTCATCCTGGCGCAGAACTGCATCCCACCGTTCAGGTCGGGGCGTATGCCGTGATTGGTGAAAAGGTGAAAATTGGGGCAGGCACGATCGTCGGGGCGCATGTCGTTCTGGATGGACGCACGGAAATCGGCGTTGGCAACCAGATTTTTCCTGGCGCGGCGATCGGCCTGGAACCGCAAGATCTTAAGTATGACGGGTCGTTGAGCCTGGTGAAAATTGGCGATCGCAACCTGATTCGCGAATATGTCACGATCAACCGCCCGACCAAAGCAGACGAGATGACGGCGATCGGCAACGACAATATGCTGATGGCCTATGTGCATATCGCCCACAACTGCACGATCGAAGACCGCGTAATTATCGCCAATTCGGTTGCGCTCGCAGGTCACGTTTACGTCGAGTCGGGCGCGAGATTTAGCGGGCTGATTGGCGTTCATCAGTTTGTCCGCGTCGGGCGGATGGCGATGATCGGCGGCATGAGCCGAATTGAGCGCGATGTGCCCCCCTACATGCTGGTGGAAGGCAATCCGTCACGGGTGCGATCGCTCAACCTGGTCGGCCTCAAACGCGCAGGCTTGGAAGACTTAGCCGCGCTAAAGAAAGCGTTTCGACTGCTGTATCGATCGAGCTTGACCTTGAACGAGGCGATCGCCCAGTTCGATCTGCTGCCCGACACCGAAGCCCTGCGTCACCTACGAAATTTTCTGATCGAAACCCAGCAGCCCGATCGACGCGGCGTGATTCCGGGGAAGCGATCGAAGGCAAGGAGCGAAGAGTGAGTACAGACGCGAGATCTCGCGTCTGTACGGAAATCGGCCAGAAGCGACGAATTTTTATCAGCACAGGCGAAGTGTCCGGCGATTTGCAGGGCGCGATGCTGGTGGAAGCCCTGTTTCGGCAGGCAAAATCGATCGACCTTCACTTAGAAGTCTTGGCGCTGGGTGGCGATCGAATGGCCGCTGCGGCGCAACGCTGCTGGGGAATACGAGCGGGATTCGGATCGATCGGCGTGGTGGAGTCGCTGCCGTTTTTGCTGCCAACGTTGCGATTGCAGCAGAAAGTACGGCAGGAATTGCAAAAGCGCCCACCGGATTTGGTCGTATTTATCGACTACTTAGGGCCAAATCTGGGCATTGGGCAGTTTGTCCGGGCAAAGTTGCCAACCGTGCCGACCGTCTATTACATCACGCCGCAAGAATGGGTTTGGTCAATCAATCCGCGCAACACGCAGCGAATTATCGAGGCGAGCGATCGCCTGCTTGCCATCTTTCCCGGTGAAGCCAGCTACTACCAAAAGCGCGGCGCATCCGTCACTTGGGTCGGGCATCCCCTAGTCGATTGGGTGCAGACGGCTCCGACACGGGAACAGGCACGATCGCAATTGGGCATTCCCGACGAGCAAACGGCGATCGCCCTCCTCCCCGCCTCACGTCAGCAAGAATTGAAGTATCTGCTGCCCGTAATCTTTGAGACAGCAAAGCGGCTTCAGGCGCAAATTCCCGCTGTTCATTTTTGGATTCCCCTGTCGCTCGAAGCCTTGCGATCGCCCATCGAACAGGCAATTCGCGAATACGAGTTGCAGACGACGATCGTGGCCGATTCGCGATCGGTGATTGCCGCTGCGGATTTTGCGATCGCCAAATCGGGAACGGCCAATTTGGAAGTTGC
>JAAUTJ010000534.1 GCA_012031475.1 Leptolyngbyaceae cyanobacterium SM1_3_5
AGTATAAGCGAGAATCGTGCCTGAGATGAAGATTTGTGACGGTTCGATCGCTCAGCCCGCCTCAACCTCTAGCTTTTCCAAACGCAACGCCTGCTGAAGTTCTGCCAGTTCGTCCCGATGTCCGGTGACGGTGACGATGCTGGGAGAATTTTCGGGCGTTTCGACTTGCAGCAGCACTTGTTCGGGGCGGCTCGATCGCGTCCAATAAAACCAGCCTGCAAACGGCGAAAACAGCGCCAGCAGCGGTAAAGCCTTACCCCAAGTTGGCAGCAGCGTCGCCACAATTAGCGCGAGGCACAAAATTCCACTCGCCGCTAATGATGTCAGAAAAACGGCTAGAAATACGCTCGGTCTGACGAAGCCTTCATAGGTGACGAGGTTACGATCGGCTTCGACTTTGGCGATTCGATAGGCGCGATCGCTGAAATAGTTCTGAAGCTGTTCAAGCAAATCGATCTGCGGCTGGTCGCTGGTCAACCGAGCCACCTGAATGCGGTCTTTTGTGGAAGCGCGAATGAAAAACACCAGGCCGATCAGCATCAGCAGCGTCAGCAGCAGGGTCGAGGTTAAAACTGGCATACGGCTTGGAATCAGCAGAGCAATCTACTTCTACTTTACGGCAGGCGATCGCTTCTACCACCGCTTCTACTCAGTTTCGATCGAATGGGTTTTGAAGCGTTCTTGCCGAGCGATCCGAGCGATCCCCGACTCGCTCCGCTTTGGGTAGTCATGCTATAGTGAACGTAGGCGTAAGGAGATTGTCAGGCTACGGCGCTGAGGATTTGTACACGCATGTCGTTTAGTAAGAAAAGAGGTGATGCCGATGCAAGAGAGTAGTAAATGCAAGGGTCGTCAAGTTAGCGTGAGCCGGCTGTGTGCCGGGGCAGTCCGCTAGCATTGATGTCCTGACGCTTGAGAGGCATCGCCCTTTCAAGAAGCTGGGATGCGTTTTAGCGTTCCTCCCGGCAGTCTGGTGTTAACTTGAAGACCCGCTACACCGCCCTTGCCTCCCTTCTGGCAAGGGCGGATAGCTTTTAAAGGGGGTGTTAAGAAAGGGGTGTCAGCAGGAACAAGTTTGGCCGAAGCGATCGTGATATGCTCCTTGCAACCACAGCCTCCCCCTTCACAACCAATGCCTTTGCTCAGCGATCGCGACATTCAAGCCCGCCTTGCCGAACTGCCGAACTGGACACTTTCCGATCGCCAGATTGAGTCTACGCGCCGCTTTCGAGATTTCATTGAGGCGATCGCCTTTGTGAATCGTTTGGTCGAACCTGCCGAAGCCGCAGGCCACCACCCAGACATCACCATTTCCTACAACCGAGTCACGATCGTCCTGACCACGCACGATGCAGGCGGCCTGACCGAAAAAGATTTTGATCTGGCAAAAACCATTTCCACCATTTCCTGACGCTGACGGCGCTGCGATCGCAGCATCATTGCCTGGGGTAAACTGCCCTCCGTATCATAAGTTCATGGTATAGAGGAAAGTTTATGCAGGCTATACGGTGCTTCCTTCAACTGGCAAAGCTTGCACTACTGCTAGTTTTTGGGTTCATGGCAGTTTCCGCTTCAGCAGATGAACCAGAACTATCGATCGAATCCATTCCAACGCCTGATCCTGCCTCAGCGCAGATCACCCCCGTCTCGCAATTGTCTGGTGGGTCGATCGCATCACCGCCCAACCCAACCGCGAACCCTGCCCTCGCGCAAGCAACATCAGTTTCACAGCTATCAGACGTGCAGCCGACCGATTGGGCGTTTCAAGCTTTGCAGTCTTTGGTAGAGCGCTATGGCTGTATCGCGGGTTATCCCATGGCACGTTTCGCGGTCAGCGGGCAATGACGCGATTTGAGTTTGTGGCGGGGCTGAATGCTTGTCTGGAGCGCATCAATGAGATGTACAGCGTTTACTATGAAGCCTTTTCTCCTAGAGAATTAGCTGACTTAGAGCGGCTTCAGCAGGAGTTTGGGAGTGAACTTGCTACAGTTCGGGGTCGCGTTGATGCCCTGGAAGCGCGATCGACTGAGTTGGAAGCCAGCCAATTCTCGACTACAACTCGGCTTTCTGGTGAAACGATCTTTGGCGTGGCCGATCTATTGGGCGGCGAAACAGGCGAAGACAACGCGGCGATTTTTGGCAGTCGGTTTCGCCTGCGGTTTGAAACGAGTTTTACAGGCGACGATCAGCTTCTCGCGGGCTTGCAGTGGGGAAATTTTAATGAGTTTGACCTGGCGGCAAGCGATCGAGGCAGCGGTGCAACGAGCGAGCCACGTTTGAGCTTCGATACTGACACCGATGGCACGGTGGAGCTTGATGTTTTGCAGTATCAGTTTGCGATCGGTGATTCGATCACGGCCTATCTGCTCGTCAACGGTGCGGATGCTGAAGCCGACACAATCAGCACGTTTGACTCATCTGGAAGCGGAGCGATTTCGCGCTTTGGTCGCCGCAATCCTGCCGTCTACCGCACACCCGGAAATGCCGGACTGAGCTTGAACTTTGAATTGACGGACGCGATTCACCTTGATCTGGCCTACATCGCCGCTGATGCCGACACGCCCGATGCTGGAGCAGGCTTCTTCAACGGCGAATATTCCGCGTTTGCCCAGTTGACTTTAACGCCGATCGATCGCCTCCGCCTCGGTCTAACCTACGTCAACGCCTACTATCAGGGCGAGGTCAATTCTGGTACAGGCAGCGCCCTTGCCAGCCTTGACTTGGGCTTGCCGATCATCACGAACGCTTACGGTGTTCAGGTGAATTTTGAGGTGAGCGATCGGCTGGAAATTGGCGGCTGGGCGGGCTACACCTTCGCACGGGTGATCGAAACAGGCGACGCCGAAATCTTGAACTTCGCCGCCTACCTCGGATTTCCCGATCTGGTTGGAGATGGCAATCTGGGCGGCTTGATTGTCGGAATGCAGCCGCGCTTGCAAAATGCCAGCCAAAACCTTGCGGTTCAGCTTGGAGCCGATCGCGATGCAGATACGGGCTTACACATCGAAGCCTTTTACCGCTATCAACTCACCGACAATATTGCCATCACGCCCGGACTCGTTTGGCTTACTGCCCCTAACCACAACGAGAACAACGACGATCTAGTGCTGGGCACGATTCGCACAACCTTTAGCTTCTAGTCAACTCAAGCAACTCGGAAGCCAAAAGGATGCCAGAACCCAAAGTCGATGCAGCAGAGTTGTGAAATTTCGTAAGCGAATCCTAAAATTTCTGCTAATCTCTAGGAGGTGATGAACAATCTCAGACTTGCAGTGCTATAAATACTTATAGGTTGCAAGTCCCTTAGATTAGGTGTGAGGATCTAAAATGCTACCTAGATTTATCTGGAATTCGCTGTTCGTCGCGCCTGCCGCGCTAAGTGCAGCCCTTTTGGTTTCTTCGGCGGCGATTGCTGCCGACGCTTCGGTTACAGAGACGGCTGAAACCCCCGTTGCAGATTTGACCGCAACCGCTGAAGTTCAGCCCGCCGTTGCAGAAGCGATTCTGGCGGCTCCGGCTGAAGTGGCTGTGTCGCTGGAAGCTCCTGCTTCTACCGATGCTGCCGCCGCGATCGAAGTTCCTGCCGCAACCGAACTTCCTGCTGCCTTAATCGCAGCCCCCGCTGAAATTGCACAGGTTCCTGCCGCTCCGGTTGCTGCCCCTGAAGTCTCGATCGACCAGATCATGCAGTACGGCAACGAAGGCGCTGCCACGCAAGATCAGGTGACTTCGATTTCGCAGTTGTCTGACGTGCAGCCGACTGATTGGGCGTTCCAAGCGCTGCAATCGCTGGTTGAGCGCTACGGCTGTATTGCAGGTTACCCCGACGGAACCTATCGCGGTCAGCGAGCCACGACTCGTTTTGAATTTGCCGCTGGTTTGAACGCCTGTCTCGATCGCATCAACGAAATCATCCAAGCAGGTCTTGCTGATGTCGTGACGCGAGAAGACCTGGCCGCCCTCCAGCGTCTCCAAGAAGAACTTTGCCGCTGAACTGGCAACCTGC
>JAAUTJ010000535.1 GCA_012031475.1 Leptolyngbyaceae cyanobacterium SM1_3_5
CCAGTTTACGAATTGATTCAATCCACAATCCTTAAAAGCTGTTTGAAAAGGTATTGTCATCCGGATCTGCCCCTAAATCCCCCATTCTGGGGGACTTTGAGCAGCAACGGTTCGGGAAAGTCCCCCACTGGTGGGGGATTTAGGGGGCTGCCCGGATCTGATCGGCTGGCTGCGCGAATACGCCACCCATCACATCAACTCGCGCCTGATCGACGATCGCCGCTGCATTCCGCCGCATATCGTCCTGGATTTTGGCAATCAGGGCTTGCTGGGAATGCAGGTTCCTCGCGACTATGGCGGGCTGGGGCTGGGGCATGGCAAAACGATGCAGATTTTGCAGCAGTTGGGCGCGATCGATCCGACGCTCTCCCTCTTCGTCGGGCTGAACAACATCCTCGGCATCCGCCCGATTTTGAACTACGGCAGTCCCAGTTTGAAAGCTGAACTGCTGCCGATTTTGGCGACGGGGCGCGAACTGGCCGCCTTTGCTCTGACGGAACCCGGAGCCGGATCGAACCCGCAGGCGATCGCCACTCGTGCCACTTCGATCGCAGACGGCTGGCGGCTGAGCGGCACAAAAATCTGGAGCGGGTCGGCAGCTTGGGCAGGCGTGATCAACGTTTTCGCGCAGCAGGACGGCGGCATCAGCGGGTTTGCCGTCCGGCGCGGCACGGCAGGACTGCGGCAGGGAGCCGAAGCGCTGACGATGGGGATGCGCGGCATGGTGCAGAACACCGTGTATCTGGAAGATGTCCCAGTCGGGGCGGATCACCTGCTGGCAAAGCGGGCGCGGGCATGACAGTGGCTCAAGATGCGATGATGTATGGCCGACTGGCGATCGCCTCGGCCAGCGTTGGCGGCATGAAGTGCTGTGCCCAAATCATGCTGCGCTATGGCGATCGCCGCACCGTCGCGACTGGACGACTGCTTGATAATCCGGCGATTTTGGCGAGGTTGAGCGATCTAACGGCGGCGATTACGGCGATCGAAACGCTGGTGACAACGATCGCGGCTGAGCTTGACCGAGGGGCGGCTGTTCCGATCGAGGCGTATACGGCCTGCAAAACGGCTGCACCCGAATTTTACTGGCAGGCTGCCGACAGTCTGGTGCAAACGTTGGGCGGACGCGGCTACATCGAAACGAATCTCGCTCCGCAGATCTTGCGCGATGCCCGAATTTTGCGGATTTTTGAGGGGCCAACCGAGGCGCTGCATCTGTTCTTGGGATCGCGAGTCCTGCATCAGCCGCAGGATTTGCAAAGCTGGTTCGATTCGCTGGGAGTCGCGTCGATCGCCCAAAAGCTCCAATCTGCCGCCGCTCAAATTCGCGATCGCCAACATCAAGACGTACCCGCAATGCGCTGGGCTGCGCTGCGAGTCGGAGAGCTTGCCACGTTTGCAATCCTGGAAGCCGTTTTGGAGGCGGCAGCACCGACCGAGGCGATCGCTCGATCGAAACGCTGGATAGAAATCCAGTTTGAGCAAATTCTGAGTCGGGCGATTGCTCCCGCCGAGATGCTTGCCGCAACCGCGCTGACTGAGAGCATTTTTGCGTACACTGCCGCGATCGGAGACGTTGAGCAAACGGCGGCAGGGGAGGATCACGAACTCGATATTTTGCTGCGGCGATCGATCGATTCCCCAGTTCCAACCGACGCGATCGCCTCTGAAATCCCTCACACCAATCAATCTGCCGAAGCCATCGCCGCTTGGCTCATCAACTGGCTCAGCGACAAACTGAAAATTCCGACGCAGGAGATCGATCGCCGTCGCGCCTTTGCCGACTACGGAATTGATTCGGTGATTGCCGTCGAACTGGCGCACGACTTGGAAAAGTGGCTCGATCGATCGACCGAGATCGAAGCAACGATCGCCTGGAATTTTCCCACGATCGCCGCGCTTGCAGACTACTTGGCTGGCGAATCGGCAGCAGTGCCCAACGAACTCGATCGCCTCTCTGATGCAGAAATGGCCGACCTGCTCGCCGCCGAAATTGCGCCGCGCAACGGAGGACAAGATGACCGAAACGCGATCGCTTTTGCAAAACGCGCTGCTGGAACTGCGGCAGATGCGAACCGAACTAGAAGCCTACCGAGAACCGATCGCGATTATCGGGCTGGACTGTCGATTTCCCAAAAGCCCGACGCCGGAAACCTTTTGGCAACTGCTGAGCAGCGGCGGCGATGCGATTCGCGAGATTCCGATCGAGCGCTGGTCGATCGCAGACTACTACGATCCTGATCCGGATGCTCCGGGCAAAATGTACGTCCGGGCGGGCGGCTTTTTGGAGGCGATCGATCAGTTCGATCCGCAGTTTTTCGGCATTTCGCCCCGCGAAGCCGTCAGCCTCGACCCGCAGCAACGCTTACTTTTAGAAGTTGGCTACACGGCACTGGAGCGGGCAGGCCAATCGCCCGAAGCGTTGCAGGGCAGTCAGACCGGGGTTTTGTCGGCATCAGCTTCGACGACTACGCCAAATTCACTCTGCATTCGGGCGATCGCACCCGCATTGATGCTTTCAGCAGCTTGGGCAACACGCGCAGCATTGCCGTCGGGCGATTGTCCTACACATTGGGACTACAAGGCGCAACCATGCAGCTTGACACAACCTGCTCAAGTTCGCTGCTGGCCGTGCATCTGGCCTGTCAGAGCTTACGCAGCGGCGAATCGAATCTTGCCCTTGCAGGCGGCGTCAGTCTGATGATCGCGCCGGAACCGACAATCGGATTTTGCAAGCTGAAAGCGCTTTCCCCCGATGGGCGCAGCAAAACTTTTGACGCGAGTGCAGACGGCTACGGGCGCGGTGAGGGCTGCGGCATCGTCGTGTTAAAACGCCTGTCGGACGCGATCGCCCATCAGGACAACATTCTCGCGATCGTTCGCGGCTCAGCCGTCAACCACGACGGACAAAGCAACGGCCTGACGGCTCCCAACGGCGAGGCACAGGCGACTGTGATTCGACAGGCGATCGCGGCTGCAAACCTCGACCCGTCTGACATTCAGTATGTCGAAACGCACGGAACCGGAACCGCCTTGGGCGACCCGATCGAGGTGCTGGCCTTGGCGAAAGCGCTGGGTGGCGATCGAGTTCACCCGCTCCGAATCGGCTCCGTGAAAACGAACATCGGCCATCTGGAAGCGGCGGCAGGCGCGGCAAGCCTGATCAAAGTCGTCCTCGCCATGCAGCATCGCCAAATTCCGCCGCATCTGCATCTCAAAACGCCGAATCCTTACATTCCTTGGGACAAGCTGGCGATCGAGGTTCCCACGCAGATGACTGATTGGACAGGCGAACCGCGACGGGCGGGTGTGAGTTCGTTCGGGATGAGCGGCACGAATGCTCATGTGATTGTCGAGGAGTTTCAGCAAGAGCCGAAAACTGCCAATCAAAAGCCAGCCTGTGTATTGACGCTTTCCGCGAAGAGTGAAAAGGCGTTGCAGGCGCAGGTTTGGCAGTATGTGAATTTTTTGGAGACGACGACAGAATCGATCGAAAATGTTTGCTTTACGGCGAACACGGGGCGATCGCACTTTGATTATCGAGTCGCGATCGTGGGTGAAAATTTGGCTCAGCTTCGAGAGAAACTTCAGGCAGCGCAGGCGGTTCGGGTTCCGATCAATCGACCCAAAATCGCCTTTTTGTTCACCGGACAGGGCAGCCAGTACGCCGACATGGGCAAACAGCTTTACGAAACGCAAACGGTGTTTCGCGAGGCGATCGACCAGTGCGCCGACCTGCTGCGATCGGAATTTTCCCTGCTCGAAGTGCTGTACGGCAACGATTCGCGCCTGCACCAAACCCAGTTCACGCAGCCTGCTTTGTTTGCGATCGAGTATGCCCTGACCTGCCTGTGGCGATCGTGGGGCATCGTGCCGGATGTCGTGATGGGGCACAGTTTGGGCGAATATGTGGCCGCTTGTGTGGCGGGCGTTTTCAGCCTCGCGGATGCTCTCAAGCTCGTCACGACACGGGCGCGACTGATGCAGGCACTTCCCC
>JAAUTJ010000536.1 GCA_012031475.1 Leptolyngbyaceae cyanobacterium SM1_3_5
ACTTCGGTGATGGGGTTGTTTTCCTCGGTGGCTTCGGGATGACTTTGCAAGGTGAGGCGGGCTTCGGTGAGCAAATCCCAGGCGCGATTTTTGGCCGGATCGCCAATCCAGGTCGTGAAGCTGCCATCAACCCACGATCCGCTGTGCAGTTTTTCGGCGGGAATTGTGGCGGCGGGCGGGAATCGATCGAGATATTCCGACACCGTAACCAGCTTGATCCCCATGTGGTCGCTCAGCAGTCCATACAGCGCTTCGAGGAACGGCTTGCCGTCCTGCTGATAATACTCCCAGCAGTTTTCGCCATCCAGCGCGATCGTCACCAGATGCGGCGATTCCGACTGCCGAACCGATCGCCCGATCGCCTCTAGATGCCCGACCAGATCGATCGCGGCCTGAGTCGGTGACATGGCGCTGTAGGTGAAGCCGATCAAATCAGACAAACGGTGATCCCGGAAGACGATCGCCAAGTCGCCGTTTTCAGTCGGCAACCGATAGGGCTGATAGAGCTTTTCGGGTTCCAGGACGTTGCCGGAAGCGTCGCGGTGGAAAAAGGTGTCGATCGAATAGCCCAGCACGGCTTCATCCGAGCAAATCCACTCGAAACCGCTGGCGGCGATATCGGGAAGAATGGCTGGACTGATGGACTGTTCGGACGGCCACAGGCCACGAGGCGAGATACCAAACCGCTCCTCATACATTTGCTTGGCGCGGTTCAAATGTCGGGGAATATCTTCCGCCCAACTGAAGCGGTATTTTGGCAAAGTCATATTCGGGACGGCAACCCGACCCGCATCCGTGTCGGCCAAAAGCGGCAAAATCGGGTGCGTGTAGGGCGTGGTTGTCACCTCAAGCTGTCCGGCTTCCTGCATTTTGCGGTGTTGTGGAATGATGCGGCTGAGGATTTGCCGCTGCTTGGAGTAGATGCGCTGGCGATCGCTCAAGGAAAATCTTTCCCTGTTTCAACCACTGATCGATTTCGGGATCGTCCCAAACAGCGGATCGATCCAGGCGAGATTGTGCCATGCCAGCAAGTCGCTGTAGTCGCGATCGATCCAGTTTTCCAGACACCACGATCGGCCTTTGTCCTGCCGCTGTCCAAACAGTTCGCTGTAGCGTGGATGCGGATCGATCAGCGTGTGGTGATTCGCGTCGAAGAAATGTTCGATGATGAACTGGCGCTGCTCGGTTGAGATTTGATCGATCGCCCTCAAGGCCAGCGACAAATACGGATCAAACGCCGTTCCCGCCACGTAGTCTTCAATCTGCAAAATCAGCGAAGGAACCAGATTCACCGTCTGATGCAGCTTGGGATAGCGCTCTAGCAGCAGCACGAGATCGAGATAGTCTTTTGTGCCGTGCAGTCGCACCCAGGGGAGGCGATATTCCTTAGCGATCCGGCTCTTGTAGAGCGGTTGATGCTGATGCCAGATGAAGGCGACGTGGAGGGGGTGGGGCATTGAGGGGTGGCGGGGATTCGGTGTCAGGTGTCGGGTGTCGGCGGGGCGATCGGGTAGAGACGCGAGATCTCGCGTCTGGCTGGGTGTCGAGTGTCGGCACGATCGCCCCACAAAGAACAAAACAGAAAAAAGCAGGAAAAACTTTGGGTTTCTCCTGCTTCAAAATTACCAGTATTTTAGAAATCTGGCACTTAAAATGCTTGTTCGACTTCGACGATTTCCGGGATGTATTCGCGTAAACGCCGCTCGATGCCCATCTTCAGGGTCATCGTCGAGCTAGGGCACGAGCCGCAAGCGCCTTGCAGACGCAGGCGGACAACGGGACCATCCAGTTCCACCAGTTCCACGTTGCCGCCGTCCGCGATCAGGTAGGGGCGCAGTTCGTCCAGCACCAGTTCCACGTTGTCTCTCGTCAGTTCCATTGTTTGCATCGTTCACCTTGGGGTTAGTGGGCTGATTCCATTGTAAAGCAGTCGATATGAGGGGCGGGCTGTCGGGGCGAAGCATTCGGCAAGTTATCTATGGGCAAGACCGATGATCTTTACCCGAATGCTTCGCCCTTACGGGGGCGATCGCTAGCTCAGTTGAATGTTGGAGAAGGTGACTTCCTGCGTGTCTTGCTGGCCTTGCTGATTGCTGCGCGTCACTTGGCGAGTCAGCAGATAATAGTCGCCAAACTTTTCGTATTCGCTATCGACATCATTTTCACCGACGAGATCGTCGGTTTTCGGATTGCGATACACGACATCGTAGCGGGCAGAAATGTAGCCTGATCCGGTGTCGAAGCTGCCTTTGTGATTAATCGAAAAGGCGACTTGCGGCATCGTGCGGTTCACCTGCGAAATTTCGTTGTTGCGAATGCGGTAGTGTGAACCCATTGCATCGCCGGAAACTTGAATTTCGGTTGAGCCAGTTTCGTCCGTGTCGCCAAGAGTGAAGGTGTTTTTGCCGTGTGCCTGCTCAAAGTTCGATCGCTTGCGGTGCGTCACGGTTTCCCACAAATGATGTTGCAGCAGTTCGCGGCCTTTTTCATCCGAGAGATCGGTGAATTCATAGGTCAGGTCGCGGTTAATGTGAACCTTGGCCGTATAGGTTTCGCCGCCCTGCTTCAGCGTCACATCGGCGGTGTAGCCAGGGAAATTTTCGTCCCAAGTGTAGCGATTTTCATACGCGGCTTTGAACAAGCTGCGGGCGTCGGTTTGCTGTTGAACCTGCATCGTTTCAACCTCTGGGTGTACTTTCATTTGGCTGTTCTTTACAACAGTGTATCGAGTTTGTCAGAATGCGCGATCGATCGGCTATTTGGCGATTTCCGTACTTACCTCGTTGCTCGATCGCCGCACAAGGGGAACCGACTCGGTTCGCGGCAGCAAATCAAACACGTCGCGGAACACATCGTCAATTTGTTCGTAGGTTAAAACGCCCGTTTCGTCCATCTGCACCTTGCCATCTTGATCGAAAATGACGGTTTGCGGCACGAGTCCTTTGTAGTAGTAGCCTGGTTCATCCGGCTCAAAATGGTCTTGCTCGGAGAAGCGATCGATGCTGATCGCAATAATGTCGGCAACGGGGCCATAAATGCCGCTCATCCGCGAAATTACCGGAGCGTACTGCTTACAGTCAAAACTGTCATCGATGTAGAGTTCCAGCAGAATCGGGCGATGGTTCTTGAGTGCTTGCGCGAAAGGAACGCGCGGCGGCACCAGTGCGCCATCTCCGGCATACAGCGGAAAAATGTTGCCGTCAAAATGATCGTCGTCGCGACCCGCCCAAGCGGGGTTGGCACTGAGCAGGCAGCTTAGCCCCAATGCCAAAACGAGCAGCAACCAGCGCCGCCAACTGTGTCGAACTGAAGCAAAAAATTCATAGCATTTCTCAATCGCAGCCTGTACCAATTGTGAGGCATGACGTTCACAAACAGCGATCGCGTCCGGTTCGCACATCCTGCCACGCGCTACCCAAAGCCTTTGAGAATGCCGCGCCCAATTAAACCAATGCCGCGCCCGACCACTTCCGTTAAAACGTAAACCACGCCGCTGCCGACGACAGAAAGGGTCGATCGCAAGCGAGGCGCGATCGCATCGCGGGCTTCAAGCGCGATCGTGACGACGAGGGGAACGCCGCGCAATCGATCGAGTTCTTGATTGCGGGGTGCGTAAATGGCGGTTTGTTCGATGCCGCGATCGGAAAAGTACAACAGCAAATATCGGCTTTCAAAGATTGCCTTCGGCTCAGTTACAAGCTGCGTCAGGCGATATTTCCAGGATAGATTATTGCGAAACCGCTCCACTTCTCGAACGGACATTAAGCGAGTATCGTAAAAAGCTTGACTGGACGATCGCCACATTGCCAAATCGATTGAGTAACGGTTGAATCACACTATTTGCAAGCTGAATAATCAAATTTCCTAACAGCAACTCAGCCTGCAAAAGCGCTTCAGGATTTCCGGTCGGCTGCGGCTGTCCGTTGATGACAAGCGGCGTTTGATAGAGGCAGATGCGCGAACAGTTCAGTAGTTTCGGGAATGCGATCGAGAATG